>NC_008610.1:600000-900000 GCF_000015105.1 Candidatus Ruthia magnifica str. Cm (Calyptogena magnifica) | reverse complement strand
AGCCAATGTTAAACCCAAGTGTAATTGACCAAGTAGCTAATAACTTAGCAACCAGTTCTATGCAAATAGCAACTTTGTGTGAACAAATTACTAATAAGGAACAATATCTTGATCCTAACTGTGTTAAGGTAGTTTTTAATAAAGCTGGCAAAGCTTTATATTTTTCACGTGCTGCCATTCCTTTTTTTAGAGAAGCAAAGGATTTTGATTTAAAGTTGTGCTTTAAACACGTTGGTATATATGCCTATCGAGCATGGTTTATCAAACAATACTTAACCATGAGCAAGTCTTCATATGAGCAAGTTGAAAAATTAGAACAATTAACGGTACTTAATGAAGGGTTTGATATTCATGTGGCGCCAGCTTGTGATGGTATTGGGCATGGTGTTGATATACAATGTGATTTAGACAAGGTAAGAAAAGAGTTGAACTGAATTATGAATATTATTGACGGCAAACAAATTGCACAGAATTTACGAGCAAATATTAAATTAAAAGTTGATGCGCTTGATAGAAAACCAGGACTAGCAGTTATTTTAGTTGGTGATGATGAGGCCTCAGAAGTTTATGTTCGTAATAAAGATAATGCTTGTAAAGAAGTGGGTTTTTATTCAAAAAAAATTAACAAACCTATCAATACCACTCAAGCAGAATTATTATCTGAAATTGAGTGTTTGAATAATAGTGATAAAATTGATGGCATTTTAGTGCAATTACCCCTTCCAAAGCATTTAGATGCCAATTTAGTGATTGAAGCAATCTCACCTAAAAAGGATATAGATGGTTTTCATAGTGAAAATATTGGTAAATTGATGCAAAATAAACCTTTTTTACGCCCATGTACGTCTAAGGGCGTGATGATGATATTTGAAATGATTGGAGTGAATTTAGTGGGTAAAAATTGTGTGGTGGTGGGTGCGTCTAATATTGTTGGTCGTCCAATGGCGTGTGAGTTGTTAAATGCTCAAGCAACGGTTACTATTTGTAATAGCAAGACTAAAAATCTTTCTAACAAATTAAAACAAGCAGATATTGTTGTCGTTGCAGTTGGTATTGCTCAGATGATTCAAAAAGACTGGATAAAACCAGGCTCTATTGTGATTGACGCTGGGATTAATCGATTGGATAATAATCAATTGGTTGGAGATGTTGATTTTGAGTCTGTTATGCAGGTTGCTAGCTGGATTACTCCAGTACCAGGTGGTGTTGGACCAATGACCATTGCTGCATTATTAGAAAATACATTAATCGCATATGAGGGAAAAATATGAAATTTTTATTAAAAGGACTTAGAAATGGCTTAGGTGCTATTATTGCTTTTATTAGTTGGTTGATTCCGACTAGTAAGGTTAAGCGTACTAGTACACAACAAAAAAAAGCAGATGAACAAACTATTAATATTGAATTGTATCAGTTTTTTGGTTGTCCGTTTTGTGTCAAAACTCGTCGAATGATTAGACGATTGAATCTAAACATTGTTACGCGTAATGCACAAACTATTGGCAGCGAATTCCGAGATGAAATGCAACGAGAAACAGGTAAGGTTCAAGTGCCTTGCTTAAAGATTATTAAGGGTGATGAAGTGCAGTGGATGTTTGAATCTAATGATATTAGTGCTTACCTAAATAAACATTTTGGCTAATATTTATTTAGGTAAAAAGTCTTTTAACTCTGCAATGCTATTCTTTAACTTAGTTTTAGAATTAGCGGTTATATTGATATGACCAAGTTTTCGGTTTTTACGCTCAGATTTATCATATAAATGTAGATGTGCATTTGGCATTTCAAGCACGTTATCAATATCTCCAAGTTGGCCAATAATATTAATCATTGCACAAAATGGATATGTTTGTGTAGTATCACCAAGGGGCATACCGGTAATAGCGCGGATATGATTTTCAAATTGTGAGGTGTTAGCTCCTTCAATACTCCAATGTCCAGAGTTATGTACCCGTGGTGCCATTTCATTAATCACCAAGCCATTTTCAGTTTCAAACAGTTCAATGGTTAGGACACCAATGTAATTCATTTCATCAAGCAAAGTTTGCATATAATGTTGCGCTGTTTTTTGAACTTTTTTGTCAATATTTTGAGCAGGTGCAATGGTTAGTCTTAAAATACCCTCATGATGTGTATTTTCAACTAGTGGATAGTATTTGTGGTTATTGTTCGCATCACGCACAGCAATTAAAGAAAGCTCACGTTTGAAATTTACGAACCCTTCTAGAATTGATTCAGCTCCATTCATACTTTTCCAAGCTTTAGTAATTTGACTAGTTTTATAGATGAAAAATTGACCCTTGCCATCATACCCTTCGGTCGCAGTTTTTAAGATTGCGGGCAAACCAATTGTTTTAACTACCATTTGTAAATCTGCTTCAGAGTTTATCATTTGATAGGACGCGCAAGGAATGTTTAGCTGATTAAATAAAGCCTTTTCTCGACCACGATGTTGCGTAATAAATAGGGATTTCTCATTGGGATAAACAGGTACTTTTTTGTTAATTTTTTTAACAATGCCAACATCAATGTTTTCACTCTCAAAAGTAATAACATCAGCAAATTCTACTAAGGAGTTAATATTTTTATGGTTGTTCTTTTTGGCAAACATATATCCAAGTAATGCGGCAGGTTCATAAGTGGTGTTACCAGAAAATCCAAATTGATGATTTAGTGAATAGCCACTAAGTGCAAGCATTCTACCTAGCTGCCCTGCGCCTAATATGCCTATTTTCATTTTATTGATGGATTTGGATGGTCTAAAATTTCTTGTGTTTGTTGAGTTCTAAAAGTAAGTATTTTTGTCTTAATAGTGTCATCATAATTTGCAATGATTTGCGCCGCTAAAATACCTGCATTTTTAGCACCTGACTCACCAATAGCTAATGTACCAACAGGAATACCACTAGGCATTTGAGCAATGGATAGCAAAGAGTCTTGACCACTGAGTGCGCATGATTGAATAGGCACGCCCAACACTGGCACAATGGTTTTTGCTGCAACCATGCCCGGTAAATGTGCCGCACCGCCAGCACCTGCAATAATTACTTTAAGTCCGCGCTCAAGCGCACTAGATGCATAGTTAAACATCAAGTCAGGCGTACGATGTGCAGAAATCACCTTAACTTCATGTGATACACCAAGTTTTTTGAGTATATTCACTGCATTTTTCATGGTTGGCCAATCTGATTTTGAACCCATAATAACACCTACTAGTGCACTCATAAGCTTCCAAAAAGTTAAGTATTGTTGGGATTATACTTAACTTCAAGCATTGAGGGTAGGACAAAATCTTGATGTAAAAAAGGCAAATGCCCAGTGTTTAATATCAATGTTTTGATGTTATTTTGATGATACCAATGGCTAATTTTAACGGGTACTAAGGTGTCATATTTGCCCAGCACCACTTCTATTGGTATAGATAGTTTTTTAAATTGATTATTTAGATCTGTATTGAATAAGATTTCCAAGCCTTGATTAAGTGCTTGTGTTGTTACTGGGTATTGCTCAATAGCTTTATTTAGCTCTTTAAGTTTTAACTTGTCTTTAGTTTGTAAACTAATAAAACGTTTTAAAGCTTTAGATAGATTTAGTTTCAGGGTGTTTGAAAATTTCTCAAAATTATTCAAATATATACCAAATTCCCAAAAGTCTGTTTGGATAAAATTAGGCGTTGATGCAACAAGAATAAGCTTTGAAAGAGTTATCTTACTGGCAATCTTTATGGCAAGTAATCCACCTAATGACCAACCTAATAAAATAGAATTTTTTGGCAAAATTTTGATAATTTCATTACACCATTCATTGATCCCACCATCAATATTAGCACTTCTACCATGCCCAGGTAAATCAATAATGGTGATGCGGTATTGATTTTTATAATTATCAACCAAAGTGTTAAATAGTTCTGAATTAAACCCCCAACCATGAAGCAATACTAAATCAACTCCAAAACCTTGTGTGTTACTGTATAGCATATTTAAGTTGGGTAAGTAGTTGTTTAATTTGACTTTGTGTATGGCGGGCACTTAGTGTTATTCTTAAACGTGCTGTGTTTTTTGGTACAGTTGGTGGACGAATGGCACTGACATAAAAGCCTACATTTATCAATTTTTTTGAAATATGAATTGCCTTTTTACTACTACCCATAATGAATGGCTGAATAGCACTATTAGAATTTGTAATGGGTAAATTTAACGTTTTAGAAAAACTCTTAAAATAACGAATATTGGCTAATAATTTAGTATTTTGATCGCCATGTTTAATCAGTTCCAAACTTTTTAGCGTAGCAACGCATAAGGCGGGTGCAATTGCTGTTGTGTAAATATATGGTCGTGATTTTTGGATTAAAAAATCAATCAAATCCTCATCACCAGCTACAAACGCCCCCATTGTGCCTGCAGCCTTACCTAGTGTTGCCATATAAATCGAATTTTTTGGAATGATTGGCTCAAATATACCAAATCCATGCGCATCATCCTGTATCAAAAGCGCGTTATATTTTTTTACAATTTTTTCAATGCTTTTAATATTAGCCTGATCACCATCCATACTAAATATGTTATCAGTTACAACCAATCCTTGCCCTCCAAAAGTAATGCTGTGTGGTGCTAGTTCAGTTTGCTTACCTATTTTTTTCTTTAATGATTCAACATTATTATGCAAATAGCGCTGAAGCGGCAAGCCAATTAAATGATTAGCATCAATGAGTGAAGCGTGATTAAGTTTATCTTGTAAGACCCAATCAAGTTCATCTTTAAGCGCAGAAAATATCCCAATATTCGCCATATAACCCGTTGAAAATAACAAAGCTTTTTTTTGTCCCGTATAATCAGCTAATGCTTCTTCTAATGCATGATGCGCCGGTGTATGTCCGCTGATTAAGTGCGATGAACCAGAACCAACGCCAAATTTATCAACTCCTTGTTTGAAGGCTTCTTTAACTTGTGGATGGCTAGCAAGCGACAGATAATCATTTGAACAAAAATTTATCAACGGTTTTCCATTGATAGTCATCTGAGTATTTTGTGTATTTTTAGATATTTTTCTTGAGCGATAAAGATGACTCTGTTTAAGGTTTGATAATTTTTGTGAAAAATTCATGAACCTATTTTATAGTTTGTAAAGTAACTGTATAACACGATATGACTAATCTCTTAATTATCTAGACACTATGAAAAAAATATTCAGCTTTTTCACATTATAAAAAATAAAAACCTAGAGTGCTTGAAAATCCATTAAATACGAGCTTAAAAAAAATATTAAACGTGAACGTAATAAAAAACTATTTAAATAAGAAATTTTTTTAGATTAAGTTCTGAATTTGTCAGATACAATAAGAGTTCTATTTTTATTATAAAAATAATGTAACATAAATTAATTAAGGTGTTTTATTTTTGCTAGTTTGTTGTTCTTGTTCTAAATTGTTGAACAACTTAAATTAAATCTTCCATTGGGGAAGAGGCTGATGCGTAAGCCTTTTTCATCATTCTGCCTGCAATGAAAGATTTACGTCCTGCAATGACGGCATATTTCATGGCACTTGCCATTAAGATTGGGTTATTTGCATTGGCAATGGCTGAATTCATTAGTACACCATCGCAGCCTAATTCCATGGCCTTAGTGGCATCTGAGGCACAACCAATGCCTGCATCAACTAATACTGGTACATTTGCGTGTTCTTTGATGAGTTTGATATTTGTTGGGTTGATAATGCCTTGACCTGAGCCAATAAGTGAGGCAAGTGGCATTACTGCTACACAGCCAATATTTTCCAATTCTTTGGTAACGATTGGGTCATCACTGGTATAAACCATGATATCAAAACCATCATCGAACAATATTTGTGCAGCGGATAAGGTTTCAACAATATTAGGATAGAGTGTTTTTTCATCACCTAATACTTCTAATTTAACCAAATTATGTCCACCCAAAAGTTCACGTGCTAATTGACAGGTTCGTACAGCATCCTTGGCGTTGTAACAACCTGCAGTATTGGGTAAAATGGTGTACTTATCGGGGCTAATAACGTCTAGCAAATTTGGCTCATTCTTGTTCTGACCAATGTTGGTTCGACGAATGGAAACGGTAATAATATCAGCCTGAGCGGCTTCAGTAGCTAGTTTTGTTTGTGTTAAATTTTTGTATTTTCCTGAACCGACCAGTAAGCGAGAGTGGTAAGTTTTTCTCGCAATTACTAGTGGTGTGTCAATCATCATAATTAAGTTTTTAATAATGGCGGAAAGTGAGGGATTTGAACCCTCGATAGGGGATAAACCCTATACGCCCTTAGCAGGGGCGCGCCTTCAGCCACTCGGCCAACCCTCCGGGGAGACATTATACGCTAAGTTGTTAAAATTTAAATACCGAGTTTTAGAAACCATGCTGGTATTTTAGATTGATTTTTCGGTAGCGTACTTTGGGTTGGGTGTTAAGTCTGAGTCGCATTTAAATTTGACTTTTTCTTCTATAAATGCTTTGAGCTTTATTTTTATATTGAAAATAGCTTATTCTGACTTGTTCCATTGCTCGTTATAACTAATTTTTATGAGGTTAAGTATCTTACTATCTAGTGCTTTGATTTTTTGGTAATGTTTGTTGTTTGCATCAAACTGTGATTAAAACTAAAGACTAAAATGAATAATAATTTTAGAAAAACCAATGATAAATTCCCAATATATTAACGAAAACAAAGACTGTATTAAGCAATACTAGAGAGTTGTCATTATTTTTAGAACCTTGAATGATCCAGTTGATGGCTGATGCCATAAAAAAAAAATAACCAAATTTAGACCATTCAAAGTTAAGTGCTACTAATAAGCCGCCTGTAATACCGGTAACTGTACCAAACCAACCCCAAGTATTATTCATGAATTTCAAAATTGTGTGTAACGATGGCAGTTTTCCCTAGCATGATGGAAGCAGAACAATATTTATCTGTAGATAAACTGACTGCTTTAGCTACTTTTTGTTCATTTAGGTTTCCTTTTATAACAAAATGAATATGAATCTTAGTAAATACTTTTGGGTGCTTATCTGCACGTTTAGCGGTAATTTCTGCATAGCAATCTTGTACTTTTTCACGCATTTTTTTTAAGGTTGAAATAACATCAACGATCATGCAACCGCCCATGCCAAGTAACAGCATTTCCATGGGACGAATGCCCAAGTTTTTGCCGCCCAACTTTTCAGGGCCGTCCATAACCACAGCATGACCACTGTCTGACTCTCCAACCATCATTATGTTATCAATCCATTTAATGGTTGTTTTCATGTAAAAATCTCTCGTAATGTTTGTCCTGGATTGGGCTGGCACATAAACGCTTCACCCACCAGATAACTATGAATATTGTTTGATTTCATTAGTGCTACGTTTTCAGCGTTTAAAATACCACTTTCGGTGATGACCAAAGTGTCTCCCTTGATTTCTTTTAATAAGTCTATTGTAGTTTGTAAAGATACTTCAAACGTGTGTAGATTTCGATTATTAATACCTATCATTGGCAGGTTAAGTTTGAGTGCGCGTTTTAGTTCTTTTAAATTGTGCACTTCAATTAATACATCCATACTTAGAGAGATTGCTAATGATGAAAGCTCATTCATTTGTGCGTCAGTTAAACAAGCAGCGATGAGTAAAATACAATCTGAACCCATTACACGTGTTTCATAAACTTGGTAAGTATCAATAATAAATTCTTTGCGTAAAATTGGTAGTGACACGGCTATTCTTGTATTAATTAAATACTGATTATCACCTTGAAAAAATTTTTTATCAGTAAGAATAGATAAGCAAGTGGCGCCCCCTAATTCATAACTTTTGGCGATTTCAACTGGATTAAAATCTTTACGTAAAACTCCTCTTGAAGGGGAGGATTTTTTAATCTCAGCAATGACAGCATTTTGTTTGACATCTACTTTAGTTTTGAGTGCTTGGTAAAAACCACGTGTTTTTGGTACGTTTTTTGATTGCTCAATAACCTCTGTCAAAGGCATAGTTTTTATGCATTGTATAATTTCTTGCCGCTTTTTGGCAATAATTTTTTTTAAAATATCAGAGGTATTTATCATGATTAAGTATTTTAAATGAATTGTGTAACTTATAATTAAACTTTAAATTTTTAAGCAAGACTTAAGCCATGAAATTACTAGATTTTGAAGTAAGTATTGATCAGCCATTTTTTTTAATAGCAGGACTCTGTGTTATTGAATCTGAAGCCTTAGTAATGGAAACAGCGACTTATTTGGCAAAAGTCACCAATAATTTGGGTGTCAACTTTATTTATAAGTCATCCTATGATAAGGCAAATCGAACTAGTGTCAATAGTTTTAGAGGTTTGGGGCTAGAGCAAGGTCTAAGAATTTTGCAAAAAGTTAAAGATGAGGTTGGTGTTCCTGTTTTAACCGATGTTCATGAAGACACACCACTTGATGAAGTAGCAAGTGTGGTTGATATGATGCAAACGCCTGCTTTTTTGGTACGCCAAACTAATTTTATTCAAAATGTTTGTAAACAAGGGTTACCTGTTAATATAAAAAAAGGTCAATTTCAAGCCCCTTGGGATATGAATAATGTGGTTGAAAAAGCCCATGCTACAGGTAATCAACAAATTACTGTGTGTGATCGTGGCACTTCGTTTGGCTATAATACTTTGATTTCTGATATGCGTGGTTTGGTAAGTATGCGCAATACAAATTGTCCTGTGGTGTTTGATGCTACACATTCAGTACAACAGCCTGGTGGACAAGGCACAACTTCAGGTGGTCAGCGAGAAATGGTGCCAGTTTTAGCAAGAGCAGCTGTTGCTGTTGGTATTAGTGGTATTTTTATGGAAACCCACCCAAATCCTACGAATGCCAAGAGTGATGGTCCTAATTCTATACCGATTAATAAAATGGATGAACTACTTAAAATCTTGCAGGAATTAGATAATGTAACTAAGAAAAATAGCTTTTTAGAAGATAGTTTGTAAAAACATCTAGTTATTTATGTAACTAATGTCTATTACTTCTCTTAAGGTGTTAAAAAAATCTTTTGCATTGTTGTTGATCTAATGATAGTGTTATTCCTTTAATAAAGTTTTTTATCAATTTATTCTTTTGTTGTTTTGAATTCTTTTAATTTCAGTTAATAAATAATATCCAATTTGCATAGTACGAACTATATATTAAAAACTTTCGTTTTTTGTATTTTTTATAAATGGTATTATTTGAAGATTATATGATATTGTTTTAAATACCTAGATAAAGAAATCCATGCTTAAAAGTAAGCATCAAATATTACAAAATACTTTTGGGTTTTATGGGTTTTGTCCATTGCAAGAAATAGTGCTGGATAAGTTGTTACAATTAATTGCCAGTATTGTCGATGGAAGGGGTCCTATTTTTACCTTTATTTAGCTTAGAAGAAAAAAGTAATTCGCTCTGTTATGATGTCGTCTATGCAAGATATGGAGCAAATCATACAAAAGTAGAATGATTTACAAAATGACGTGGTAAAAATTGTTTTTGTTGCGCTTGAACGCTTGAAAAATGATCATTTTTTGTCATTGATAAGACGCATTGCGTGAGTGGATGGAGCATGGGTTTCGAATAGATTATCATCAATCTGATTTATTAAAATTTCATTTTCCAGAAGTGAGCATTATTGTCTTTACGGTAACGGTAACTACGCAAGTAAAAAAATATTATTAATCAACTGCAGTTTAAGCATGTCGACGAATATTATTCGTGGCAAAATTTATCGAGATAATTTATTTATTAGCATTCAATCCCCGATAAGGCAACGAATATCAGCAAATGCTAGATTTTTTTTGCAAAATCATCAATATGAACAAGGCATTATTTATACGCTGTCACGTAAAAATACTGAGTCATTAAATGCATTTTAAGTACTCAAGATTTAAAGGAGTGTGTCTATTATGCTGGATTTTCAACTGAAAAGCGTTGCTAAGTATTTAGTGAATTTGTGAATGATGAGGTTAATTTTATGGTTGTCACGATTGCATTTGGCATGAGGAATTGATAAAAGCAACATTTGTTTTGTGGCGCACATGTCTATTCCTAAAACTATGGAGGATTATTATCAAGAAATGAATAGAGCAGGTAGAGATTGGTTAAAGAGTGAGGTTCTGTTGCTTCACTCCATGCAAAGTTTTGGCTTACTGTGGTGTTTTATTGTTAATATTGAGAATGAGTCTTATCGAAATATAGCCTATCAAAAATTTAGTTTAATTAAAAAATATGCGTTTTTTAAAATTGTAGACATCAAGCACTCAGTCATTATTTTGATGACGAAATATCCAAATGCCAAACCTAATGTGATAGTTGTCTTAACCTTAACCTTAACCTTAATGTTGAGCGTAGCGATATTAGCGAGTAAGTAAAGATATTTTTATCAACTGTTTATTGTACTGAGTAGCGTTTTAGGTAAGGACATATTATTGATGTTTTACTAGGCTAAAAATCAAAAAGTATTAACAGTGCGTATCAAAATTTATCTGTATATGGTATTGGCAGTGTCACCAGTATAAAACTTTGTGGAAAATTATTGGCGACGGTTTACTAGAGATAGATGCCATAATCGTGGGTGAATTCAAAGTTTTAAACTTGAGCAGTATTATCAAAAAAATCTTAAAATAAGAACAAATGGTAGATATTTGTTAAAGTAATTTAAACAAATTATAAATCAAGAATATTCGGTAGATGAGAAAGTTTTAGAAGCATTGCAGGCACAAAGACGAGTAAGTACACTAGCTTATATTGTCTTTGACAATAAGGCATTAACATAAATGACGTATTTTTTATTTAATAATGAAGAAAAACTGTTATAAATTAATGGTGTGTGGTAGGTTAAAGTTGAAAAATATTATAGTGCTCGTTTTTTGGATTTATTAGTCACTTTAAAAACAAATAATTTTCAAGAATTTGTTGCCAAAGTTAAATCCTCCGTTTAAAAATTGTACACCAAAAAAAGATAACAATTATTTACCACAATTCATATTGATGAGATTATCAATCCTTATATTTTACAAGCTCTTGAGCAAATAAATTAAAAAATGAATAGTAAATTGTTATTCTTATTAGTTTTGCTTTGTTTAACTCTTGCAAACAAATCTAATTTATTTTTACTTAAAACGTATGGTAAAAATCTTGATATGATTATTTGGGTTATGAGTGAAAAATTAGATGATATTAGATGGTTTTTGTATGGGAAAAAACTAATCAATTGAAATGGGAAAACATTTAATCCGTCAAAGTTTTGAACGACAAATTTTCCATATTTTGAAATTAATGGCGAATAAATATAAGTAATAGTTGAGTAATTTTTTAGATAAAGTGGTTGATAATAAGGGCGAGTGTGTTGTGGATTCGTAATCTTAAAATGCATTATAAAAATTGGGCGTTTATCAAGTGCTTTAAAGGTTAAAAAATATCATAATGAGAGATGTATCGTCATTGAGATATTGAGTGTAAAAGGTAAATATAAAGATAAAATTGGCTCGATTAAATGCAAAATTAAAAAAACTGGTTGTTAAAATTAGTTCTGGGTTTATAAATATTGAAGGAGTATATCCATCTGTTGTTGGTAGTGAAATTACCTTTAAATATTACGGATTAACCAAAAATAACTAATTAAAGCAACTGTAGTGTGCTTTTATTTAAGATAGATAAGAAATTTTCTACGTTGTATAATTACAACTTGATTTAATAAAAGATGAGGTAATGGTAAGAATAGCGGTATCAGGTAGTAATGGTAAAATGGGTCAAGCGATTATTGAAGCCATTGAGCAATTAGATGAGATTGAGTTAGGCGTTAAGATTGATCAGGGTCATAATTTAATTGATTATTTGGATAAATTTGATATACTAGTTGACTTCACTTCTCCAGTAGCTACACTTGGTTATTTATCAATTTGCGCTAAGGCAGGTAAGAAAATGGTTATTGGTACTACAGGCTTTAATGATAATGAATTGAATCAATTAATCACCCTTGCACAAAATATACCTATTGTGTTTTCAGCTAATATGAGCGTAGGTGTTAATTTATCTTTAAAGCTTTTGGAAATGGCGGCAAAAGTAGTGGGAGAAGATAGCGATATTGAAATTATTGAAATGCATCATCGCTTTAAGATAGATGCTCCTAGTGGTACTGCATTAAAGATGGGCGAGGTGATTGCTAATACATTGGGCAGAGACTTAAAAACGTGCGCTGTTTATGGGCGAGAAGGCATTGAACAGGTAAGAGATAAAAATACAATTGGGTTTTCTACAATCCGTGGTGGTGATGTGGCGGGTGAGCATACAGTGAATTTTTTTATGCATGGTGAGCGTGTAGAAATTACTCATAAGGCCTCATCAAGAATGACCTTTGGACTTGGGGCGCTTCGTGCGGCAATTTGGTTGGATAAAACGCCCTCTGACAAAGGCTACGTTTATTCAATGAAAGACGTATTGGAGATTGCTTAAAAAAAATGTGACCACATGCACATAAAGTGCTACTCGTTTTATTGGCAATTTTTATAGTTTTATTTACTATATTAGCAATTAGCCTTTATGATAGAATTACTTAGTGGACGGAAAATATTCTAGTGTTGATTGTTTTAATACTTACTTATTCTAGTTTCAAATTTTGTTTATGTATTAATGAGTTTGTTTTTTATTAGTGCACTATTGGTAGAGACTTTACTTTTGAACTGATGCCATTCGTTTGAGGTTAATCATTTATTTTTAACATTAGGTTTTGATTTTGTTACTCTTGAGGGACAAAATAATTTTGATCGTTTAGGGTATTTTTGATTGATGTTTTCTCCTATACTATGATTGAGGTTAACGTATGTAAAAAATGGGTGAGTAATTATTTTATTGTTGTGGTTTTTGGTGTGCTTGCCTTAGTTTTTTAGGCTCTTAAGGTGATGTTTGGAATGAGCAAAAGGATATGTTGCTTATATATTAGGTTATTAGGTATTGTGTTTTTGGTACTTAATCAGCGTAATTGGTGGGGGAGATATTAAAGAAGTTATGTTGTGTGTTCTTATTTCACAAGATATTGAGAATTTACTAGAGAAAAGAATGTTAGTACGTCCAGAATATATTAAGCGATTAGAAGTTTTGAAAGATCAAATGCGTTTAATTTTAGAAGGAACCTCATCCTACTATTGATACCAATGAGCTTGGTAAAGAAGGTTTTATAGGCTCGTTAGTAGTGGCAGAGTTTGATTTTTTAGAAGCTGCAAAAATTTGAAAATATATGGACTCTTATATTGAGTTTGGCGTTTAGAAAGCGTTATTGTTAAACTATTTAAGAAGGTGTTATTATGAGTTTACTACTACGCCCTTTATTTGAAAAAATCAGTTCAACTTATACGTATCTTTTGGCAGATATGCAAACTTTTGATGCTATTATCATTGATGCAGTAGATGAAACTAAGCAGCGTGATATCGATTTGATTGAAGAATTAAATTTGAAACTTAAATATATTCTTGAAACGCATGTGCATGCTGATCACATTACCAGTTCTTGTTCATTAAAACAGCACTTTATGCAGGCTAAAATTGTACTAGGTTCAGCCAATATAATTACATGTGCGGATATTTTACTTAATGATAATGATACCTTGTCATTTGGTGATTATACTTTGAGTGCCATGGCAACTCCTGGACATACGGATGGTTGTATGTCTTATGTGGTAAATAACCAAATTTTTACAGGAGATACCTTGTTGATTAGAAGTTGTGGTAGGTGTGATTTTCAAGGCGGTTCGGCGGAAAAATTATTTGACTCTATTCAAAAAATATTCACTTTACCTGATGAAACTTTAGTTTATCCTGCTCATGATTATGGTGGTAGAACGGTGAGTTCAATTTGGGAAGAAAAACAATTTAACGAAATGATTGGTTCGAATGTAAATAAGCAAGAGTTTACTCGTCGAGTCAATACAATGAAATTAGATTTTCCTAAAAAAATCCATGTTGCAGTGTTTGCTAATCAAGCTTGTGGTGCAAAAATTACGATTAAGACATTATGAAGAACTATTCACTAGATTTGCATCTAGGCATTACGTTGTTTAAGAAGTATTTGCTGTGGTTAGAATTCCAAGAATTAAACGTGAATTTACCCTTTCAAGACTCATCGAATTCAGGAGACAGTTAATTCAGCTCAATTCCAGTGATAGGCGGTATATTTTTTATTGGTATAAAGAAAAGGAAAAGATTTAATATTTATGCTTTTTAGTTAACAAGAGTGACACAATCATTGATTATGAGTATGGAAGATATAGCATAACAAGACCTGCGGCGGATCTATTATTTTTGGAAACTATAATTACGGCATTGCTGAAATAACTAGAATATCATTTGAGGTTGAAGGCAAATCATTACTCCTAAAAAATTACCGATTTTTTTGTAAGAAATATAGTTTATTACCGAAGATTTGCGTATAAAACAAAAATGGTTAAATAATTTTACATGTTGTATTAAAGCTTAAACGTGGTAGTCTTGGAAAGATTTTATTGTGGTCGCCATAGCCAATGCCACATAAAAAAATAGATTTGGTTTTTCCATTTGGGGAAAACTCATCATCCAAAGTTTCGTTGTTAAAGCCACCCATTGGGCCGCAATCTAGCCCCACAGCACGGCTTGCCATGATGAAATAAGCACCTTGTAAAGTGGCGTTCATCTCCCCTGCTAGTTTTATTTTTTCAGGCTTATCTTGGTACCAACTTTTGGCATCAGTATGGGGAAATAAAAACGGCAATTTTTCATAAAATTCTGTGTCATAGCTAATAATAGCAATGGCTGGTGCATTCATACTTTTATCAATATTGCTTTCATCAAGATGTGATCTTAAACGTTGTTTTGCACTATTTGATTTAACAAAAGTAATGCGCGCAGGGCAATTGTTAGCTGCAGTCGGAGCAAATTTCATTAGTTCATAAATTTGATGAATTTGAATCTCAGATATGTCTTGCTTCAACCAGCCATTGTGACTTCTCGCATGGCTAAATAAAGTATCTAGTGCATCCTTATTAAGCATTAAAATACCCTCAACTATTAATTATAAAAAATAATATGTTAGATTATATATATTTTGATGTCAAACTTTCGAACAAATTCAAAAACTATTTAATAAAGATGGGCATAAAATTTAAATATGAACAAGATAGTACGTTTAGTTCCGTTCAAGATGAAATTGTCTCAATTGCTGATGAAACTAGTGAAAGTCTATATAATTGTAAAAAGCGTGAAAGAGCCAATGGTCATTTTTGTCATAATAAATAAGAGGATAAAATGAATAATTATGTGATTTCGGTTAAACAATCAAGATTCAATGAATGATTGGAATGCTTTATCAAAAGAAATTGATGGGAATATTGTCAAGGTTGATGAGTTTATTTCACGTGATTCTAGGTTTGGTTGTGTATTGTCCGATTAAATAGCAAGATAAAGTGCATCACGTAAATTTTACCAATCTGTTTGAAGTCAGAGAACAGTGGCCACAAATGATGATGCATTTTTACAGTATTGCCAACATGGAAACAAACACAACTTAAACATTGGAGATTTTTCAAGGATGAAAAAAATTATCATTATTGGGTCAGGCTTTGCAGGATTAACGGCTGTTAGAACTCTTAGAAAAAACGACAAACACGTACAAATTACTTTAATATCACCCAAAGCAGAGTTGATTTATATGCCAAGTTTGATTTGGATACCATCAGATATAGTTAGTAAAAAAGACATTGTTATTTCACTTGAACGTTTTTTTAAACGTATGAATGTTCGCCATATTGCTAGTGAAGTCACAGGTTTGTCAAACCATGCTAGAACTGTGATTACCTCAACAGATGACTATGAGAATGATGCGCTTATTATTGCCTCAGGTGGGCAGTTTCTTAAGAAGTTGCCTGGTATTGAGCACGTTATTACGCCGTGTGAAGGACTGAGTGCTGTTGAGCAAATACGTGATAAAATCCAGGCTATGGATAGTGGTAATATTGCCATTGGTTTTGCTAGCAACCCCAAGGAGCTAAGTGCTATGCGTGGTGGTCCGATGTTTGAGTTTTTGTTTGGTCTGGATACGCAATTACGGCAAGAAGGTCGACGCGATAAGTTTAATTTAATTTTTTTTACTTCTACAAAAAAGCCAGGGGCTCGCTTGGGTGAAAGGGCAGTTAAGAGTTTATTAAATGAGATGAAAAAGCGTAAAATCAAAACGTATCTTGGACACAAGATGAAGGCTTTTGAGGTTGATAAAGTTATCACTGAAGGCAGTGAGTTTGCCACAGATTTGATTTTGTTTATGCCAGGAATGACAGGCAATGAGTGGTTTGATAATACCGAGCTTGAGCGTAGTGAAGGTGGTCTACTTAAAGCAGATAAGTTTTGCCAAGTTCAAGGTGGTGATAGGGTATTTGTAGCAGGTGATTCAGGTTCTTTTTCAGGGCCAGAGTGGATGCCAAAGCAAGCACACATGGCGGATTTACAAGCTACTGCTGCTGCTAAAAATGTGTTGGAGGTTCTGAATAATAACTCCCCTAGTCATACTTTTAAGATTGAATTAATGTGTATTATTGATTCGAATAATAAAGGTATGTACATATCACGTACACTAAAAGGCGGATTAATGTTACCAAATTGTCGTTTGATGCATTATGCCAAACAGATTTTTGGTTGGTGGTATTTACGTCAATATAGAAACTAAACCGTTTGACAATAGATAGCCTATAACACTTGTTTGATTAAAATAAACTTACCGTCATTCTTTCCAAGTCTGAATTACTAAACTTAAAAAACGAACCACTAATGGTGTAAATTATGTCAACCATCATATTAACTGAATAAAACCCACTATGAGCAGCATAGTTTGGTGTGCCATATTGTTTGATAAACAGTCCTTGCTTATATTTGGTCACGATCTGTAAATAAAGCGAATTTTTTAGGGTCTATTGGGTAGATGTTTTCCCATAATTTCAAAAGCCTCATTCCATTCAATTGCTTCAAATTGTGACTCACCACGTTACGCGCCATTTTTTCTTTTAAGTGGCTTGGTTAAACAAGTAGAGTAGGCGAATATTATTTAATAATGCGAAGACCCTTAGCGCAAACCACACTCTTGTCTAAAGTGTGGTTTAGAGACAAGCATACATATGGCAAGTGGTGTTTTTAATCTCTTTGTTTGTCGGCTTTTTTGACATATCTTGTGTTTTATACATTTTTATTAAAAAATATATTTTAAAGTATTTAATTTAACTAATTTATATTAATATAAATTGATAAGAAAAGCGGTTTGTGTATTTATTAAATGAGGATAAAATAGGATATCTCTTTGTTTTTTATGGCGTAATTGTATGAATGATTGTTTATTTTGTAAAATGATTAATGGTGACATTCCAGTCAATAAAATTTATGAAGATGAAAATGTTCTTGCTTTTTATGATATTAATCTACAAGCGCCCCATCATTTTTTAGTTATTCCAAAAATACACATTAAAACTTTAAATGATACTGATGATGCGAAATTATTAGGAAAATTAATACTAACAGCAAGTTGTATTGCTAAAGAGTTAGGTTTTTCTGATGGGGGTTATCGCGTGGTGATGAATTGTAATGAACAAGGTGGACAAACGGTTTACCATATTCATCTTCATTGTTTAGGTGGACGAGCATTGACCTGGCCACCAGGATGATAAGCATCTTTTAAAAAAGATATTTATAAGCCTTATTTTTTATAAGGAAAATAAACTTCTAATCAGATAAAATCTAGCCCTTAAATTTATTGAAATATTTTATCCATTATGAGTAATGAATTTTTAGCCAGACACCTTGGCCCAAGTACAAATGATATTGAGACTATGTTAAGTAGCATTGGTTGCTCATCTGTTGATGAGGTGATATCAAAAATAGTTCCTAAAAATATTTTATTTGGTAATCGAATGGCACTTGATGAAGGTATGACTGAGCGGGATACTTTGGCATTGGCTTCAAGCCTTGCTGCTAAAAATATCTTAGCAACTAACTTTATTGGTCAAGGTTATTATGGCACGTTGATGCCGAGCGTTATTCAGCGCAATATTTTAGAAAACCCAGGTTGGTATACAGCTTATACACCTTATCAAGCTGAAATTTCTCAAGGCCGTTTGGAAATGTTGCTTAATTTCCAGCAAATGATTATTGATTTAACGGGTATGGATATTTCTAATGCTTCATTATTAGACGAACCAACTGCTTGTGCTGAGGCGATGATGATGACTAAGCGTTCTAATAAAAAGAATAAATCCAATCAATTTTTGATTGATATTAACACTCATCCACAAACCATTACCATTTTGCAAACTCGTGCCAAGCCGTTAGGTATTGAATTGATTATTAAAGACATTCAATACCATGATTTTAGTGATTGTTTTGCTTGTTTAATGCAATATCCAGGTACAAATGGTGAAGTTCGAGATTTAACCGCTGATATTACTAGGGCAAAAGATAATGATGTATTAACCATTGTTGCTTGTGACCTTTTAGCATTAACACTCATTAAAACTCCTGCAGAAATGAGGGCTGATATTGCAGTAGGAAGCTCTCAACGCTTTGGCGTTCCTATGGGCTTTGGTGGGCCACATGCGGCATTTTTAAGTGCACGTGATGCGTTTAAACGCATGATACCAGGTCGGCTTATTGGCATGTCTAAAGATATTTTAGGCAATCCAGCAATGCGCATGTCACTACAGACTCGTGAGCAACACATTCGTCGAGATAAAGCTACTAGTAATATTTGCACTGCTCAAGTTTTATTAGCAGTACTAGCCGCCGCTTATGGTATTTATCATGGCGCTAAAGGTTTGAAAAAAATTGCATTAAGTACGCATGCTAAGGCTAATAATCTTGCTAGAAGCTTGCTTGATGCGGGCTTTGAGTTAGTTACAAAGCAATTTTTTGACACAATTACTGTTAATACGACCGATGCTATTAGTTTATTTAATTCAGTACAATTAAATAACATTAACTTACGTTTAATTAATGATAACCAATTAAGCATTGCACTTGATGAAACTACAACAGTTGATGAATTATCACTCCTTGTGTCAATTTTATCAGCAGGTAGTGTTTCTTATTGTCAGTCAAAAAATTTGCTTTTTAATATTACTAAAGATAATTTGCGTACTTCAGATTATTTAACTCATCCTGTGTTTAGTAACTACCACTGTGAGACTGAAATGATGCGCTATTTGAAACGTTTAGAAAATAAAGACATCGCCCTTAATCAATCAATGATTGCACTAGGTTCTTGTACTATGAAGCTTAATGCTGCGACGCAAATGTATCCAATTACATTGCCTGGTTTTTCTAATTTGCATCCGTATGCACCAGAAAATCAAACCAAAGGCTATCAGCAATTGTTTAAAGATTTAGAGCAAGCATTAGTAGAAGTTACAGGCTACGATGCAGTTTCTTTACAACCCAATGCAGGCTCTCAAGGTGAATTTGCAGGTCTTTTAGTAATTAAGTCGTATCATCAATCTAGAGGTGAGGAAGGGCGTAATATTTGTTTAATACCTCAGTCAGCACATGGTACTAATCCTGCTAGTGCAGTCATGGCAGGTATGAAAGTAGTGATTGTTAAATGTGATGAATCTGGCAATATTGATATTCAAGATTTAACAATAAAGGCTGAAAAATATGCAGATAAATTATCAGCTATTATGGTGACTTATCCTTCTACCCACGGTGTATTTGAGGTTGGAATTAAACAAATATGCGAGATTATTCACACCCATGGTGCTCAAGTATATTTAGACGGTGCAAATCTAAATGCCATGGTTGGTATTACTCGTATGGGTGAATTTGGTGCAGATGTGTCACATATTAATTTACATAAAACGTTTGCCATTCCGCACGGTGGCGGTGGTCCAGGTATGGGACCTATTGGCGTTAAATCGCACTTGAAAGAATTTTTACCAGGCAATCCATTGATTAAAAATTCTAACGCTGTATCCGCAGCTATGTATGGTAGCGCTTCAATTTTGCCAATTTCTTGGTCATATATTAAGCTACTAGGTAAATACGGCATGCAAAAATCCACTGAAGTTGCAATTTTAAGTGCTAACTATATTGCTAACGAACTGAAAAATTATTTTCCGATTTTGTATCAAGGTGATCATAATATGGTCGCACATGAGTGTATTATTGATATCCGCCCTTTAAAAGAACAGAGTGGCATCTCTGAGGAAGATATTGCCAAACGGTTGATGGATTATGGTTTTCACTCGCCAACTATGTCATTTCCAGTGGCAGGCACACTCATGATTGAACCTACAGAAAGTGAATCACTGCGTGAAATTAATCGTTTTATTAAAGCAATGATTAGTATTTATACCGAAATTCAAAAAGTAATTAAAGGCGAGTGGGATAAAAACAATAATCTTCTTAAAAATGCCCCACATATAGCAATTGAAATGGCTGGAAAATGGCAATATCCTTATTCACGAGAAGAAGCGTTATATCCAATAGACTCGTTGAAACAAAATAAATACTTTCCACCTGTTAAACGGATCGATAATGTGTATGGCGATCGAAATTTATTTTGTTCATGTCCAGACATTAAGAATTTTGAATGAATAGTTTTTACATTTTGTTTTTGTGTTTTATTTAGCCGTTCTAACGGGTTAAAGTAACATTTTGTTATTTTGGTGAAGAAGCCAAAGTTAATTAAGTAATTGGTTTGCAATGTTATCTTTTGCTAAGATTGATGTTAGTCAAAAAATAGGACTAGTATTTAAATATTGTGGAACTATTTAGGCAAGCCTTATGGAAGTTAAATAGTGATAGTTAAGGTATAAATAAAAAGTAAGTGTAGAATATTTTTAAAAAATAACTAAAATTTTTATCTATGAACTATCACTTAATTTATCAAGATTCAATTAGTACTGTACTGGACAAAGCGCGCGAATATCGAGTTTTACGTGAATTAGATTCGGTGATTAGTATTTATATTGATGTATTTGCAGTTGATTCTGATAATTAAGATACTTTGATGGTTTTTAACAGAATAGTATTTACATGATGACATCAAATAAAAGATAAGAAGATTATACAAACCATCACCAAATTAGACTCAAAATTTCATCGACATTATTACACAGAGATTTTTCTTGAGCGAAAAGATAGGGCGTTGCTTAAAACCCAATGTCATAATCTTTTACTTACGAGGAGTTAATAGAAGCAATTGATCAGTATGAAATGGTTGAAAAAATGACACAATCATATTGTTCAGATCCTATTTTGCGTTATAACAATTGCCTTAGAACTATTAAGAAGGGACGTTTACAGTCTAGAGTGGAATTTGATGAATTTTACTAACATTATTTTAAAAAACTGATGGCCTTTGTATAGATTTTTTGGTTTTTTTATGTTATTTTCCGTATGTTAAGCTTGTTAAATTTTCACTTTGGTCAAAGTGTTTTTGATGGTTTTTATAGTTGACTTACCATTTAATGATACTAAATATTGATTATGTTGCTTAGTTTTCACGTTATTGTGGCATTACCTCGTCAGCTTGTTAATAATATTAGCAAAGGGCAGGCTTATCAAAAAACCTTATCTTCAGGGCGTTCTTAGATTTGTTGTTTGGACTGGTACTGACACATTATTTGTGTTTTTCATTTTATATAGATAAACCCCCTCATATGGGCCAAGTTTGTACAAATGTATGATTTAGTTATTTTTTCAACTTGTGATGCTAATAATTTACATCATACGTTGACTAATATATTACAAATATTGTGAATTTCAGATAAACCTTACCATTTACTGGTTGTCTTGTTTGTATTAATTCTACTAGTTGGCTTCATCTCTATTCCAATGAGTGTGGTTTTATGAATCGATTAAATTTAAATGAATCTGTTGGGCCTTTAGAAAATTGCTGAAAAAGCACGTGATTTGTTGAGTGGTTAATTAAATACGCATATAACGGATTGTGTTGTGTACAGGTGGTGTGTTAGTTCTTATTATTTATCCACTAAATGCTAGGGGTTGCAATAGTTTCTGCCGTGATGTGGCTTTCACGCACTGTTAAGCATATTTGTGATATTTGGGATTAAGATTTATGGAAGGTGTGATGTGTACTTAGATTTTAGTGGCGTTATTAAAAAAATAGATTTGGCACAGGTTGAAAAAAAATATGGTAATTTGTTTGAAATGTATCTGTAAATCACAGATGATGGTCTTTATTTAACATCAATGAAAATATATCCAGAATCACATTATTTTATGGATGGATTATAATTTAATGACCATATTCAATGACTTGTTTGCCGTTAGCGAGGTTAATTTTTCAGCTCATGACGTTAATCGACTTAATTCTTCTGTGCTTATGCAAGATTTAGCAGATGATTATTTTATCTTGCCACAAATCATTGCTAATTATTTAGCTAGAAACAAGTTTAATAAAATTGAGCTCAACCATGAAAAAGTTCAATAAGCCTTAAGTACTGCTAAGATTAGAATTGAGTAATTAATGAACGTGTTTGAAGTGAAACATTTCTCTGAATATTTTCACCAAAAACTGAGAAAAATCCTGTCGAATTTTAGAGTGTATAGTAAGTGTCTGACATAGGTGTATTGATATATAAAGACGCCCTTAAATAGAGAAGAATTTTGTGGTGTGCATGCTGCTCGAGTGGAGTGCTTTTTCAGAAGGTGAAGTAAAACGTGATGATAAGAATCATAGTTTTATTGTAGTATGGAAGTATGGAAGCGCCAATAAGAAGGAGCTAGACTTTAAGGAGTACTTACATTTTGGATTTATTAAGCCTAGCTGTTTAGGAATTACAAATAAATGATTTTTACATTGTATATTTGGTGACAAAAAATGTAAACACTCAAGGTGAATTTGCAGTTTATGAAATTGACACTTCATTTTAGAAATACAATCTGAAGCCTTTGATGTTTGTTTAAATCGCAGGTATTGTGCACATGTCTGACCTAAAGATGTATCATCACAAAATATTACAAGAATGAATAAGATTCTTGGATAATAACAATATTAACTTTTAACTTAACATAAAAACCACTAATGAGCTCAAAACTTCATCAATTAGCACTAGAATACCATCAAGGTGATCGTCCAGGAAAAATTATTGTTTCATCACATAAGCCACTAGCAACGCGTGAAGATCTTAGCTTGGCATATACACCTGGGGTTGCCGCGCCTGTTTGTGAGATTGTACAGGATGCAAACAAAGTTTATGACTTTACCATTAAGCGTAATTTGGTTGCTGTTATTTCTGATGGCTCTGCAGTCTTGGGACTTGGTAATGTGGGACCGTTAGCATCTAAACCTGTGATGGAGGGTAAGGCAGTATTGTTTAAATATTTTGCAGATATTGATGTCTTTGATATTGAGATTGATACTCAAGATGTTGATGAATTTGTACAAACGGTTAAAAATATTGCTCCAACATTTGGTGGTATTAATCTTGAGGATATTTCAGCGCCTCGTTGTTTTGAAATTGAAAAGCGTTTAATTGAGGCACTTGATATTCCTGTTTTTCACGATGATCAGCATGGTACAGCTATTATTATTGCAGCAGGTCTGTTAAATTCGCTTGAAATTCAAGGTAAGCATATTGAAACTGCTAAGTTTGTTTGTTTGGGTGCTGGTTCGGCAGGTATTGCTACTTTAAATTTATTGTGTGAATTAGGCTTATCAAAGGACAATATTTTATTGGTTGACAGAGAAGGTGTTATTTCTCAAGATATGGAAAATGTTAGCCAAATTAAAGCACAATATAGTGTAAAAACGGATAAAAAAACTTTGGCAGATGCTATGCAAGGTGCAGATGTTTTTATTGGTGTTGCTGCTGCTAATTTGGTATCAAAACAGATGATTAAATCTATGGCAAATAGACCTATTGTCTTCGCTTTATCAAATCCAAACCCTGAAATTTCACCTTCTGATGTCAATTCAGTGCGTGATGATTTAATTATGGCAACAGGTCGAAGTGATTATCCAAATCAAGTTAACAATGTATTGGGTTTTCCTTTTATTTTTAGAGGTGCACTAGATGCAAAAGCTAGTGAAATCAATTCAAAAATGAAAATAGCAGCAGTTCATGCGCTTAAAGATTTAGCAAAACTTGAAGTACCAAGTAGTGTTTTAAAAGCCTATAGTGCAGAGTCTATGGTGTTTAGTAAAAGTTATATTATCCCTAAACCTTTTGATCCAAGGTTGATAGATGTGGTGCCAAAAGCAGTATTTGATGCCGCTGTTTCAAGTGGTGTTTCACGTTTGTAATTAACGAAGAGACAATCTTTAAAAAACAAAAAAAATGTCAAATTAACACTTGCACTCTAAAGATAGCTATGGGATAATTCCTGATTGTTTTTTGGAGGGGTTCCCGAGTGGCCAAAGGGAACAGACTGTAAATCTGTCGGCTCTGCCTTCGAAGGTTCAAATCCTTCCCCCTCCACCATAAGGCATAATAGGTTTGCGGGTATCGTATATTGGTATTACCTTGGCCTTCCAAGCCAATGAGACGAGTTCGATTCTCGTTACCCGCTTCAAGATGGAGTGGTTGTGCTCATCTAGCTCAGTTGGTAGAGCACTTCCTTGGTAAGGAAGAGGTTGGCGGTTCAAATCCGCTGGTGAGCTCCAAAAATTTAAAATTTAATTTGTTAAACGCAGGGTAATAAAATGTCAAAAGAAAAATTTGAAAGAACCAAGCCACACGTCAACGTCGGAACAATCGGTCACGTTGACCACGGCAAAACCACACTCACAGCTGCTATTACTAAAATTATGTCAAAAGCACATGGTGGTGAATTTAAAGATTATTCAGATATTGATAATGCTCCTGAAGAAAGAGAACGTGGTATTACTATTTCAACAGCCCATGTTGAGTATGAAAGTGAAGCTCGTCATTATGCACACGTTGACTGCCCAGGACACGCTGACTACGTTAAAAATATGATCACAGGTGCTGCTCAAATGGACGGCGCTATTATTGTCATCGCTGCTACAGATGGCCCAATGGCTCAAACTCGTGAGCATATCTTATTATCTAAGCAGGTAGGTGTACCTTACATCATTGTTTACATGAATAAAGCCGATATGGTTGATGATGAAGAATTGGTTGAATTGGTTGAATTGGAAATACGTGAGTTACTAGATGAATATGATTTTCCAGGTGATGACACCCCAGTTATCTTTGGTTCAGCACTTAAAGCTTTAGAAGATGACACGTCAGATATTGGCGTGCCTTCTATTATTAAATTAGTAGAAGCACTAGACACTTACATTCCAACTCCTAAGCGTGACACAGACAAGCTATTTTTAATGCCAATTGAAGATGTATTTTCAATTTCAGGTCGTGGTACTGTAGTGACAGGCCGTATTGAAGCAGGCATTGTTAATGTTGGTGATGAGTTAGAAATCGTTGGTATTAAAGACACACAAACTACCACTTGTACCGGTGTTGAAATGTTTAGAAAGTTACTTGATTCAGGTGAAGCAGGTGACAATGTGGGTGTTTTACTTCGTGGTACCAAGCGTGAAGAGGTTGAACGTGGTCAAGTATTAGCCAAGCCAGGTTCAATCAAGCCACATTCAAAGTTTGAAGCAGAAGTTTATATTTTAAGCAAAGATGAAGGTGGTCGTCATACCCCGTTCTTTAACAACTACCGTCCACAGTTCTATTTTAGAACAACAGATGTTACAGGCGCTTGTCAGCTACCTGATGGTGTAGAGATGGTTATGCCAGGCGATAACGTGAAAATGCAAGTAGAGTTATTGTCACCAATCGCTATGGAAGATGGTTTAAGGTTTGCTATTAGAGAAGGTGGTCGTACAGTAGGTGCGGGTGTAGTTTCTAAGGTGGCGGATTAATTAAAAAAGTTAAAATTTAAATAGATTTAAAAAAATAAAGTTGGCTTGGACACTGATTCAAGTCTTTAAGATTTATAGGCAAGTGGCTCAATTGGTAGAGTAATGGTCTCCAAAACCATTGATTGGGGGTTCAAATCCCTCCTTGCCTGCCATGTTTAAGGATGTAATGTGACTAAAGCAGTAGAAAGACAAGCAAAAGAATCACAATTAGGAATGATTGTATCAGTCCTAATTGTGATTGCATTTTTTGTATTGTTTTTTTTAAATCCATTAGGATTAAATACAATGCTATACAAAGTATTGGTTTTATTAACGGGTCTTGTGTTGGCAGGTTTTGTATTCTTTAAATCGCCCCAAGGTATGCGTTTTAATTCATTTTTAATCGAGACAAAAATTGAATTACGCAAAGTTGTTTGGCCCACGCGTGATGAAACTATTAAAACCACAGGCATGATTATGGTTGCTGTTGTGATTGTGGCTATTTTCTTATGGATAGTTGATATGCTGCTCTCGTGGATGGTGCAGTTGTTAACAAATTAAGAGGGCTAAAATGTCTAAAAAATGGTATGTGCTTCATGCAAGAAGTGGTTTTGAAGCGAAGGTTAAGATTGCAATTGAAGAGTCTGTTATTAGAGAAGGTCTTGAAGATTTAGTGGGTGAAGTTTTTGTGCCGACTGAGCAAGTTGTTGAGTTAAAAGATGGGCAAAAAAAAACGGCTGAACGTAAGTTTTTTCCAGGCTATATGCTGGTGAATATGGAATTGACTGAGCCCAGTTGGTTATTAGTTAAAAATACTAATAATGTGATTGGTTTTATTGGTAGCTCATCAGGTAAACCCTCTCCAATTACGCAACGTGAAGTTGATAAAATTCTTGCACGTGTGCAAGAAGGTGCTGATAAGCCTAAGCCTAAAGTGGCTTATCAACCAGGTGAAGAAATTTTAGTTGTTGATGGACCGTTTAATGAATTTAATGGTTTAGTTCAGGCAGTTGATTACGAAAAAAATTTTCTGAAAGTAGAGGTGCTAATTTTTGGCCGTTCTACCTCAGTAGAATTGGAATTTTCTCAAGTAGAGAAGACTTAAAGACAAGCAGCTTTTAAAGTTGTGATTTGACAGGGGAGCTTAATCGGCGTTTGTACCCAAAACGAGGCAAAATACTCAAGGAAGAAAAATGGCGAAAAAAATTGAATCTTATATTAAGCTTCAAGTGGCTGCACAAGAAGCAAATCCATCACCACCTGTAGGTCCTGCATTGGGTCAGCATGGTGTTAATATTATGGAATTTTGTAAAGCATTTAATGTAAAAACTCAAGATATTGACAAGGGCATGAAGGTGCCCGTTGTGATCACTGTTTATAGTGATCGTAGTTTTACTTTTGTAACCAAAGCACCACCAGCAGCTTTGTTAATCTTAAAAATAACGGGTATTAAAAAAGGCAGTGGTGTTCCTCATCTAGATAAAGTGGGCAACATTACTCGTATTCAATTAGAAGAAGTGGCCAGTATGAAAATGAAAGATTTGAATGCAAATGATATGGATGCAGCAGTTCATATTATTTCTGGCACAGCTAGGTCAATGGGCATTACGGTGGAGGGTTGAGTAAGTGGCTGAATTAACAAAAAAACAAAAAGATATTTTAGTCAAGGTTGAGTCTAATAAGTGTTATTCAATCAATGATGCACTAAATTTATTAAAAGAATGTGCAACAGCAAAATTTGACGAATCTATTGATATGAGTATCAATTTAGGTATTGATGCTAAGAAATCTGACCAAAATGTTCGTGGTGCGATTGTGCTTCCAAATGGTACGGGTAAAACAGTTTGTGTTGCTGTATTCACTCAAGGTGATAACATAGCTAAAGCGCAAGATGCTGGTGCAGACGTTGTTGGTATGGAAGATTTAATGAAATCTATGCAAGACGGTGATTTAAACTATGATGTGGTTATCGCCTCTCCGGATGCTATGGGTGTTGTGGGTCGTCTAGGTCAAGTGTTAGGCCCTCGTGGTTTAATGCCTAATCCTAAAGTTGGTACAGTAACGTCAGATGTTGCAACCGCTGTTAATAATGCTAAAACAGGTCAAGTGCGTTATCGTGCTGACAAGGCTGGTATTGTTCATGCTTGTGTTGGTAGAGTGTCATTTAATGTAAGTGCACTAACACAAAATATTAATGTTTTAATGGAAGCACTTAAAAAAATAAAACCTAGCTCAGCTAAGGGTGTTTATTTTAAAAAATTAAGCATTTCTTCGACTATGGGGCCAGGGCTTAGCGTTGATTTAGCAAGTTTAGATATTTAAGTTTTATTAGAATTTTTTGGGTCGCAAGATTTATCTTGCACGATCTCAAAGACCATAGGTGTAAACATATCTTCTGGTATGTTTATTTAATTGATTGGTTTTTCAATCTGCCTATGTAGAGGGTATGCAAATACTCTATGGTGAAAGTTATCAAAAGATGGCTTTTTTTAAATTGTTCAGGAGAGGTAAATGGCTCTAAATCTAATGGCAAAAAAAGCAATTGTCAAGCAAGTAAACTCATTAGCAAAAGTGTCAGTTTCTGTTGGTGTTGCTGAGTATTGCGGATTGACAGTTGAGCAAATGACTAATTTACGTTCAAGTGCAATTGATGCTAACGTGACTTTACGTGTTGTAAAGAACTCACTAGCAAAAAGAGCATTGGTAAAGACAGAATGCGAATGTGTATTTCTGGTTCTTAGTGGGCCAATTATTTTGGGTTTTTCACAAGAAGATCCAGGTGCAGTAGCACGAGTATTCAAAAACTTTATTAAAGAAAATAAAAATTTAGTCGTTAAAGGTTTGGGCGTTTCAGGTGAATTTGTAAAATCAAATCAGCTTCAACGTATTGCAGACTTGCCAACTAAAGATCAGGCAATTGGTATCACAATGACGTTAATGTTAGCACCAGTTGAAAAGCTAGTTAGAACCTTAATTGAGTTTCCAACTAAAGTAACTCGAGTAGTGTCAGCAGTTTGCGATTAAAAATAATCATAAATAAAAGGAGTAAATATCATGGCTAAATTAACCAATGAAGATATTTTAAATGCAATTGCCGATATGTCGGTAATGAATGTTGTTGAGTTAGTATCAGCAATGGAAGAAAAGTTTGGTGTAAGTGCAGCACCAGTTGCAGCACCACCAGTTGTAGCAGATACAATAGATGATGTAGTAGTTGAGAAAGATGAGTTTGATGTTATGTTAACCTCATTTGGAAAGAAGAAAGTTGCCGTTATTAAGATGGCTCGTAGTATTACTGGACTGGGTCTAAAGGAGGCTAAAGACATGGTTGAGTCTGCGCCAGTAGTAATCAAAGAGGGTGCATCTAAGGTAGAAGCTGAAGACATCCAAAAGCAGCTTGAAGAAGCTGGTGCTAGCGTAGAACTAAAATAATTAGTTAAGCGTAAAAATCTAGAATCCCCGAGAAGGGGGTTTTGGTATTTTATTTGCACACTAAATTAAAGTACAGACTCAATGAGATGTTTTTTAAAAATATAAGTTGAAGTTTGTTGATTAAGAAGAAATTTTTATATAATACGATCAACTCAATACGAGGTATTCATGGCTTATTCATTCACCGAAAAAAAGCGAATTAGAAATAACTTTGGTTCTAGAGAATCAATTTTGACCGAACCAGATTTACTAGCAATCCAAATTGATTCATTTAACAGTTTTATCCAAAAAGATAGTAAAACTAAGCAAGATATTGGTTTGCATGCTGTTTTCCAATCGGTATTTCCGATTACTGCGGTTAATGGTTATGCACAAATTGAATATGTTGATTATGAATTACAAGAGCCTAAATTTAATGTTGAAGAATGTAAGTTACGTGGTGTAACGTTTGCATCTACGTTGCGCGTTAAATTAAGTTTAGTTTTGTTTGATAAAAATGGTTCAACTTTGAAGAAAAAACGCAAGATTAAGCAAATTATTGAAGAAGATATTTATTTAGGACAATTACCACTAATGACTGAAACGGGTACCTTTGTTATTAATGGTACTGAGCGTGTTGTTGTGTCTCAATTGCATAGGTCTCCTGGTGTTATTTTTGAGCATGATAAGGGTAAAACACACTCTTCAGGTAAGATTTTATTTTCTTCTCGCATTATCCCTTACCGTGGTTCATGGTTAGATTTTGAATATGATCATCATGAACATTTGTATGTTCGAATTGATAGACGTAGAAAATTACCAGTCACTACATTATTACGCGCTATGGGTCTAAGTAGTGAAGGCATTCTTGAAACCTTTTTTGAAAAGACTACTATTAAATTAAAAGCTAAATCATGCGATTTAAACATGGTACCGATTCGTCTGCAACGTACAATTGCGGAATTTGATATTGTTGCTAATCAAGATGTGATAGTTGAAAAAGGTCGTAGAATTACTGCTAAGCATGTCAAGTTATTGAAAAAAGTAGGTATTAAATCAATTAATGTACCATTAGAGTATTTACTTGATAAGGTAATTTCTGCTGATATTTTTGATAAAGACACGGGTGAAATTTTAATATCAGCCAATACTATTATTCTTGAAGAAGTATTAGAGTTATTAAACATCAATAAAATTAAAAAAATAGAAATCCTTTATATTAACGCTTCTGAGACAGGCGCTTATATTTCAGATACATTGCGTTTAGATGAAACACAAACTGAGATTGAAGCTCGTATGTCGATCTATCATGTAATGCGTCCGGGTGAACCTGCCACTGAAGATGCGGTTAATCTATTATTTAATAATTTATTTTTTAAAAACGATCGCTATGATTTATCAAAAGTTGGCCGTATGAAGCTTAATCGTCGTTTGGGCATTGGTTCTGAAACAGGTGAACATGTATTAACCAATGATGATATTATCAGTGTTATTAAGTTACTCATTAATATTAAAGATGGTAATGATTCTGTTGATGATGTTGATACGCTAGCTAATAGACGCGTAAGAGCAATTGGTGAGATGATTGAGAATCAGTTTAGAGTTGGCCTTGTTAGGGTTGAAAAAGTAGTTAGAGAAGGTTTAAATTTAGCTGAAACAGACGAATTAACGCCACAAGATTTAATTAATTCTAAGCCTGTATCTGCAGCAGTTAGAGAATTTTTTGGTTCTTCTCAGTTGTCTCAATTTATGGATCAAGTGAATCCTTTATCAGGCGTTACTCATAAACGTCGTATTTCTGCCTTAGGTCCTGGTGGATTAACTCGTGAGCGTGCTGGTTTTGAAGTACGTGATGTGCATCCTTCGCACTATGGTCGTTTGTGTCCAATTGAAACACCAGAAGGCCCTAATATTGGCTTGATTAATACATTGGCTGTTTATGCTAAAACAAACAGTTATGGATTTTTAGAGACGCCTTATCAAGTGGTTAAAAATGGTAAAGTGACTAAAGAGGTGGTTTATGTTTCAGCCATTGATGAAATCACACATACAATTGCACAAGTAAATGCAATAGTGAATGATAAGGGCAAGTTAATGAGCGATCTTATTTCTTGTCGCCATAAAAATGAGTTTGTTTTGGTAAATTCATCAAAAGTTACGTTAATCGATATTGATTCTAAGCAAATTGCATCGGTAGCAGCATCGCTCATTCCTTTCTTAGAACATGATGATGCGAACCGTGCACTCATGGGCTCAAATATGCAACGCCAAGCTGTTCCTGTGTTAAAAGCTGAAAAACCATTGGTTGGTACAGGTATTGAGCGTGTTGTAGCAACAGACTCTCGTGTTTGTGTGACTGCTAAACATTCTGGTGTGGTTGAGGCGGTAGATGCATCACGTATTGTTATTCGTGTAGATTCTAAGAAAACTAAAGCAAGTGAACTGGGTGTTGATATTTACAATTTGACCAAGTATTCACGCTCCAATCAGAATACTTGTATTAACCAAAAACCATTAGTTAAAACAGGTGACAAAATTTCTGCTGCTGATGTTTTGGCAGATGGTCCATCAACTGATATGGGCGAGTTAGCACTGGGTCAAAATATGAAAATTGCTTTTATGCCTTGGAACGGCTATAACTTTGAAGATTCAATTTTAATTTCAGAGAAGGTTATACAAGAAGATCGTTATACAACAATTCATATTGAAGAGTTAACTGCCTATTCACGTGATACTAAATTAGGTCCTGAAGAGATTACAGCAGATATTCCAAATGTTAGTGAGTTAGCACTAGCTAAGTTGGATGAAGTGGGTGTTGTTTATGTGGGTGCTCGTGTTAAAGGTGGCGATATTTTAGTAGGCAAGGTAACTCCTAAGAGCGAAACAGTGCTTTCTCCTGAGGAGAAATTACTCAGAGCTATTTTTGGCGAAAAAGCTAACAATGTTAAAGATTCATCATTACGTGTTGGCGCCTCTAAATCGGGTGTTGTTATTGATGTTCAAATATTTACACGTGATCGAGTGGAAAAAGATGATAGAGCATTAAGTATTGATGCAGAACGTTTAGAGAGAATTAAAAAAGACATTGACGATGAATTTGGTATTATTGATGGTGATATCTTCCGTCGTGTGCGTTTAAAACTTTCTGGTAATATGCTAAGTAAGGTTGCTGGTGATATTAAAGCAGGTGAAAAGTTAAGCGCTAAACTGATGAAAAAACTTGATAACAAAGATATTTCAAAGCTTAAAGTTGAAGATGCGGCTGTTAATAAAGAGGTAGCAGCATTGATTAAACAAGCTAAAGCTAAGCAAATTGAATTTAAGAAATTTTTTGAAGAAGAAAAAGCTAAAATTAACGAAGGTGCAGAATTGCCACCAGGTGTTATGAAAATGGTTAAAGTTTACGTAGCAACCAGTAAAACACTCCAAGTAGGTGATAAAATGGCTGGACGTCATGGTAACAAAGGTGTAATTTCGCGCGTATCTCCAGTTGAAGATATGCCTTATCTTGTAGACGGTTCCACCATAGATGTCGTACTTAATCCATTAGGAGTGCCATCACGTATGAATGTGGGTCAAGTATTAGAAGTTCACCTAGGTTATGCCGCTAAAGGTTTAGGATATAAAATTACCGCCATGTTAGATGAAAAACGAACTGATATGGTTAAACAGATTAGAGATTTCTTAGATGAGGTCTATAACTCGTATGGCAAACAAGAAAATTTAGCCTCATTTAGTGATGAAGAAATTATTGAATTGGCAAGCAATCTTCGCGAAGGTGTGCCAATGGCAACACCAGTATTTGATGGTATTAAAGAAAAAGATATTAAATCATTACTTAAGTTAGCTGACTTACCAGAATCTGGACAAGAGCAATTATACGATGGTCGTACAGGCGAACCATTTGATCGCCATGTGACTGTCGGCTATATGCATATGTTAAAACTAAATCATTTGGTTAATGATAAAATGCATGCGCGTTCTACTGGCCCTTATTCACTAGTGACACAACAGCCACTCAGTGGTAAGGCTCAGTTTGGTGGTCAAAGATTTGGTGAGATGGAGGTATGGGCATTAGAAGCTTATGGCGCAGCGCACACATTACGCGAAATGTTAACGGTAAAGTCTGATGATGTCGGAGGACGAGCAAAAATGTATAAGAGTATTGTTGATGGTAAGAATTTAACAGAGTCGATCATGCCAGAATCATTTAATGTTTTAGTGAAAGAGATTCGTTCGTTAGGTATTGATGTTGAGTTAGAACAACACTAATTAGGAGAATTCAATGAGAGATTTATTAAAAATTCATAAGTTAGAGCAAAAAGAGCAAGATTTTGACGCAATTAGAGTTGGACTGGCTTCTCCTGAGAAGATTCGTTCATGGTCATATGGTGAAGTTAAAAAGCCTGAAACTATTAATTATCGTACGTTTAGGCCTGAAAGAGAAGGCTTATTTTGTGCTAAAATATTTGGTCCCATGAAAGACTTTGAGTGTTTGTGTAGTAAGTACAAGCGCATGAAGTTTCGTAATGTTGTTTGTGAAAAATGTGGAGTTGAGGTAACGCATTCAAAGGTTCGCCGTGAGCGCATGGGTCATATTGAATTAGCAGCACCAGTTGCGCATATTTGGTATTTAAAGTCTTTACCTTCGCGTTTAGGATTGTTGATGGATATGACATTGAAGGATATTGAGCGCGTGCTTTATTTTGAAGCATTCTTAGTAACTGATCCAGGTTCAACATCACTCGTACACAAGCAGTTATTAACTGAAGAGATGTATTTTGATGCACTAGATGAATATGGTGATGATGAGTTTGAGGCAAAAATGGGTGCGGAAGCTATTCAAGATGTTTTATCAGACATGAAGCTTGAGGTTGAAGCGGCTAATTTACGTGAAAATAGCTTAAATACAAAAAGTCAAACTAAACTTAAAAAATATAATAAACGCCTTAAATTAGTTAACTCATTAATTCAATCTGGCAATAAGCCAGAGTGGATGGTATTAAAAGTATTGCCTGTTCTTCCACCTGATTTACGTCCTTTAGTGCCATTAGATGGTGGTCGTTTTGCGACCTCAGATCTTAACGACTTATATCGTCGTGTAATTAATCGCAATAATCGTTTAGCACGTTTATTAGAACTTGATGCGCCTGAAATTATCGTTCGTAATGAAAAGCGTATGCTACAGGAAGCAGTAGATTCATTAATTGACAATGGTCGTCGTGGTCGCTCTGTAATGGGTAATAATCGTCGTCCTTTAAAATCTATATCAGATATGATTAAAGGTAAGCAAGGACGTTTCCGCCAAAACTTATTAGGTAAGCGAGTTGACTATTCAGGTCGTTCAGTGATTGTTTGTGGACCATATCTTAAACTGCATCAATGTGGTTTACCTAAAAAAATGGCATTAGAATTGTTTAAGCCATTTATTTATAATAGATTGCAAGTCAAGGGCTTGGCTTCAACCATCAAAGTTGCTAAGAAGATGGTTGAAAGCGAATCACCAGAAGTATGGGATGTTTTAGAGAGAGTCGTGCATCAGCATCCAGTATTACTAAATCGTGCACCAACATTACACCGTTTAGGCATCCAAGCATTTGAACCATTATTAATTGAAGGTAAAGCCATTCAGTTGCATCCACTTGTATGTGGTGCATTTAATGCTGATTTTGATGGCGACCAGATGGCAGTACACGTGCCTTTATCTGAGGAAGCACAACTAGAAGCAAGAACATTAATGTTAGCATCTAATAATGTATTACACCTTGCCAGTGGAGAGCCTATTATTGTGCCTTCGCAAGATGTTATTTTGGGTCTTTATTATATGACTCGTGAGATGATTAATCAAAAAGGTGAGGGACTAATTTTTGCAAATGCAACCGAAGCACTTAATGCTTATGAGTCTGGTAATGTTACCTTGCATGCAAAGGTTAAATTACGCATTCAAGATTATCAAAAGATTGATGGTAAATTTGAGTCAAGTACTAAACGTATCGTTGATACTACAGTGGGCCGTGCGATTTTTTCAAGAATTTTACCAAATGGCTTATCATTTGATTTAATCAATGAGGCTATTAGTAAAAAAGTAGTTTCTGATTTAATTCATGTTTGTTATCGTACGCAAGAGCTAAAGCAAACAGTTGTGTTTGCTGATCAAATGATGTACATGGGCTTTCAATATTCAACTAAATCAGGTATTTCATTTTGCTCAAATGATATGATTATTCCAGATTCTAAAGCCAAGATGATTGAACAGGCAAAGACTCAAGTTAAAGATATTCAGGAACAATTTTCTAAAGGTGTTGTAACTGATGGTGAACGCTATAATAAAGTAATTGATATTTGGTCACGTACTTCTGAAAAAGTGGCAAAAGCCATGATGGATGAAATTGGCTTTGAAGATTTCATTGATGCTGATGGTAAAACTCAAAAACTTGCCTCATTTAACTCGGTTTATATGATGGCTGATTCAGGAGCAAGAGGTTCTTCTGCACAAATGCGTCAGTTATCAGGTATGCGTGGGTTAATGGCGAAGCCAGATGGATCAATTATTGAAACACCAATTACATCAAATTTCCGTGAAGGCTTAAACAATATGCAGTACTTTATTTCTACACACGGTGCACGTAAGGGTTTAGCTGATACAGCACTTAAAACAGCAAATTCTGGTTATTTAACTAGACGTTTAGTGGATGTTGGACAAGACTTAGTTATTACTGAAGATGATTGTGGTACCGACAATGGACTGATTATGAAAGCAGTGATTGATGGTGGTAATATTGTACAAACTTTGGGTGTAGTAACATTAGGTCGAGTGACAGCAGAAGATATATTAATGCCAGATTCAACAGAGGTATTTTTAGAAAAAGGTCATTTGGTTTCTTTGGATGATTCAGACAAGATTAATGAATTAGGTATTGAGTCTATTAAAGTTCGCTCAGCTATTACTTGTGATACACGCTACGGTGTATGTTCATCATGTTATGGTAATGATATGGCTCGTGGTCATAAAATTGGTGTTGGTGAGGCGATTGGTGTTATTGCAGCACAATCCATTGGCGAGCCAGGTACGCAGTTAACCATGCGTACTTTCCATATTGGTGGTGCTGCGTCTGCTTCTACTACAATTAGTAGTGTCAATGTTAATACTGATGGTGTTGCACACTTTGAAAACTTAAAATCTATCACCAATGAAAATAATAATTTAGTGGTCATTTCTCGTTCTTCTGAGGTTACCATTCGTAATAACAAAGGTCAAGAAGTTGAGCGTTATAAAATTCCTTATGGTGCGATTGTGCATGTGCAAGAAGGTGGTAAGGTTAAAGCAAAAGACAAAATTGTTGATTGGGACCCGCATACGCACCCTATTATTTCTGAGCAAGCAGGTCGTGTAATTTTTGTAGATTTTGTTGAAGGTGTGACGGTTAATAAAAATACTGATCCGTTGACGGGTTTAACTTTCTTTGAGATGATTGATGAAGCTGAAAGATCCACGGCAGCAAAAGGATTAAAGCCGTTAATTAAAATGGTTGAGGAAAGTGATTCTGAAGTTGTACTATCAACACATTATCTACCTTCAACTGTTAAGATTAATTTAGATGACAATCAAGTAATTGTGGCAGGTGAAGTATTAGCTAAAATTCCTAAAGATTTGTCTAAAACAAGTGATATTACGGGCGGTTTACCACGTGTTGCTGATTTATTTGAAGCACGCAAGGCTAAAGATCATTCAATTCTTGTAGAAGCAACTGGTGTTATTAGCTTTGGCAGCTCTACTAAATCTAAAGATCGTTTAATTATTACCAATTCAGAAGGAGAAGCCATTGAAATGATGATTCATAAATGGCGTCAAATTAATGTATTTGATGGTGAAACAATTGAAAAAGGCGATGTGATTTCAGATGGTCCATCTAATCCGCATGATATTTTACGTCTATTGGGTGTTGAAGCTCTGGCTAATTATGTTGTTAGAGAGGTTCAGAATGTTTATCGCTTACAAGGTGTTAATATTTCTGACAAGCACATTGAAGTCATTGTTAAACAAATGCTACGTAAAGTCGAGGTTCTTGATGCAGGTGATTCATCATTTGTTAATGGCGAAACTACTGAATATGTTCGAGTCATTGAAACTAATAAGCAATTAGAAGTACAAGGTAAAGAACTAATCATCTATCAAAGATTGTTAATGGGTATCACCAAAGCATCTTTAGCAACTGAGTCATTTATTTCTGCTGCTTCGTTCCAAGAAACAACTCGTGTGTTAACAGAAGCTTCAACAACAGGACGTGTGGATACACTCCAAGGTTTGAAAGAAAACGTGATTGTGGGTCGATTGATTCCAGCAGGGACAGGTTTTAAACATCATCAAAAGCGTCGTGCTCAATATGTTGCAAGTATTACGCAAACGATTGATGCACAGCAGGCACTGGCTGATCAATTAAACGAAGCAGAGGAGCAAGCACAAGAGGGGTAACGTCAACTTTTGCTTAAAAATAAAAAACCACATTAATTTTGATTAATGTGGTTTTTTATTACAAGGTTTAAAATACTTAGAATTTCTACATAAATACTGTTTATATGAATCAATCTAGTTTTAATCAATTTGTTGAACAAGGCTATAACCATATTCCCGTTTTTAAAGAGGTGGTCCTAGATACTGATACCGCATTAGGTTTGTATTTAAAATTGGCAGATACACCTTATTCTTATCTTTTTGAATCTGTACAAGGTGGAGAAAAATGGGGTCGTTATTCTATGATTGGTTTGAGTGCACAAACCGTTATTAAAGTATTTGGTTATAAGGTTTGTATTGGAAAAAATTCAGAACATACAGAGCCATTCATTGTAGAAGATCCGCTACTATGGATTGAACAATATCAGCAGCAATATAAGGTGCCAAAAATTGACACTTTGCCAGAATTTAATGGCGGTTTGGTAGGCTATTTTGGTTATGAAATTATTCACTATATTGAACCAAAATTAAAACATATCAAGCAAAAAGATGAGCTTAATATTGCGGATATTATGCTTATGGTGTCTAATGATTTGGTGGTATTTGATAATTTAGCTAATAAAGCTTTTTTAATGACGCACATTAATCCTGTCAAGCAAAGTTTTAAAGATGCGCAATTAAGATTAAATAAAATTGAGCATCAGATTAATCAACCTTTAATTAAAAAAGATTATCAATCTGATCATCTTAGTAGTGCAGATTTTATCTCTAGCTTTGGTGAGCAAAACTATAAAGCCTCAGTTGATACCATTCAGCAATACATCAAGGCTGGTGATGTCATGCAGGTAGTGCCTTCACAAAGGCTTAGTGCAACATTCAAAGCGCCACCAATTGAGTTATATCGGCAACTTAGACGCCTCAATCCATCACCTTATATGTATTATCTCAACTTGGATGATATTATGATTATTGGTTCTTCACCAGAGATTCTCACTCGTGTGGATAGTAATAGACGTGCAACTGTTAGACCTATGGCAGGTACTCGTGCACGTAGTAAGAATAATGTCCAAGATTTGGCATTGGAGCAAGACTTACTAAATGATGAAAAAGAAATTGCAGAACATTTAATGTTGATTGACTTGAGTCGTAATGATTTAGGTCGTATTGCAAAAACTGGTACAGTTAAGTTGACTGATAAAATGTTTGTTGAACGTTACTCGCATGTGATGCATATTGTATCGAACGTTGAATGTGAGCTTAGAGATGATGTAAGCGTGATTGATGTTTTAAAAGCAATCTTTCCAGCAGGCACACTCAGTGGTGCGCCTAAAGTACGAGCTATGGAAATTATTAATGAGGTCGAGCCTTTAAAACGTAATATTTATTCAGGTGCAATTGGCTATTTATCTTGGCATGGATGTATGGATATGGCAATTGCTATTCGCACTGCTATAATTAAAAATCAAATACTTTATATCCAAGCTGGAGCTGGCATTGTTTATGACTCTATAGCACAGTCAGAGTGGGATGAGACTATGCATAAAGCTCAAGCACTTATCAAAGCTGCGCAGCAAGTTTAAAAGGAAAAGGTTAACTAAATAATCTCTTATTGGTTGGCAGTTTATTTTCTTTTTTCTGTAAATGTATGCATTTTAAACTAACTGCAAGCAATACTGATTTTTATAAATGGTATTACTTATAGTTAGTGTGAAAAACTATCTTGAAATAAAATTATAAAACGATGGGCATTGCATGACATTATTTTTAGAAATACTAGAATATTATAATATAACGCTTTAATAAAAGAGTTGCAAAGTATTTTTAAGTGCTATATCATTCTTCTCATCGAAGCTTGATTTGAAGGATTTGTTTTTTTATATAAAGAGGAGAGAAATATGAAGAAAACCATTGCTTCTATTTTAGCAGTCGTGACATTGGCAATATTGTTTATGTTGCCAACACAAGTAGGTGCTAAAGAAATGACGGGCGAAGAGGTAACTTTTGGTCGTAAGTTGGGTAATTGTCTATCATGTCACATGATTCCAGGCGGTAGTTTGCCAGGAACAATTGGGCCGCCACTACTTGCGATGAAAGCAAGATTTCCGAATAAAACTGATTTAAGAAAGCAAATTTGGGATGCGACTATTAAGAATCCATATTCAATTATGCCTCCATTTGGTAAGCACCAAGTACTAACCGAGAAGCAAATTGATCAAATTACAGATTTTATTTATTCAAAATAAGGAGAGTAGGATGAAAAGAAGATTATTTCTAAAAAATGCGATGTCAGGTTCTGTGTTTGCTACAGTAGTAGGCTCAGGCTTACTGACACCAAGTGTAGTTTTCGCTAATTCTACAAGTTTTAAGGCTAAATCAGATGTAGCAAGTGTTACGGTTGCAAATGCTGGTCAAGGTTCATTCAAATTTAAAGCGCCTAAGATTGCTGAGAATGGTGCAGTAGTACCAATGACAGTAGACGCTTCTAAAATGAAAGAAGTAACAAATATTTCTTTTTATATTAAAAATAACCCTACCCCTTTAGTAGCTTCATTTAATTTATCTGGTGCTCAGGGTTATGTTTCTACTCGTGTTAAGATGGATAAAACTTCTACAGTGGTAGCATTAGTGACAGCAGATGGAATAACAACTTCTAAAACTCAAGAAGTCAAGGTAACAATTGGTGGTTGTGGCGGTTAATTAACTAATCATATTAAAAGGAGAATATAAAAATGGCAAGTATTAAATTAAAGCCCAAGGCTAGAAAAGGCATTATTGGTATTAAGTGTTTAATTAAACACCCTATGGAGACAGGTTTACGTAAGAAAAAAGGTAAAATTATACCAGCTAACTATATTGAAAATATGGTTGTACTACACAATGGTAACAAGGTTGTAGATGCTGATATCGGTAGTTCAATTTCTAAAAACCCATATTTTAAGTTTAACGTTCCTGGTGTTAAGGGTGATATTATTGAACTTAAATATACAGATAATAAAGGTAAAACAGGTTCTGCGACTGTAAAATCTAAGTAGCTGTTTATAATTATTGAGGAGAAATTAATGAAAAAACTAATAACCACAGTGGCTAGTTTGGGTTTGTTGGTTAGTACGGTATTAGCTAATGTTGCATCTGATCAAAAAGCCCTTATTAACCACTTTAAAACAATCCTTCCGAGTGTTGAGTTTGCAGACTACACTAATGGTGTATATGCGATTGATCAAAACTCAAGAAAACAATTTGAAGAAATCTTAGATGGTATTCCTCCTTATGAGGAAGCAGTAGAGAAAGGTGGCAAGGAGTATTTGAAGTTTGGTCTTAGTAAGTGTAGCCCACTTAAAGATCCAGCAGCAGCTCGTATCAAACACCCATACTTCGATGAAGCAACTCAGCAAGTGGTTACACTTGAAGGTACGATTAAGAAGTGTTACCAACAACAAATTGGTAAGAAATTAGATTCTAAGAAAGGTAAAATTGCTCGTATTAGTGCTTGGATTTCAGATCAGGCAGTTGGACAAAAGATTAATGTAAAAGTTGAGTCTGCTGGTGCTCAAGAGGCTTATGAGAAGGGCAAGACTTTCTTTTATACTAAGCGTGGTCAGTTCAACATGTCTTGTGCAGATTGTCATGTGTATAACGCAGGCAAAAAAGCACGTGCTGATATTTTATCTCCTGTTTTGGGTCATACTACCCACCTACCTATGTATCGTACAAAATGGGCTAGTATGGGTACGCTACATCGTCGTTATGATGGTTGTTTGAAAAACATGCGTGCTAAGCCATTAAAAGCTCAGACAGAAACGTTTCGTAATATGGAATTCTTTCATCAAGCAATGAGTAATGGTCTTGAAATTACTGCTGATAGATACAGAAAATAGGGGTCACTAATGAAAAAAGTATTATTAACAATTTTGATACTGTTTGCTTTAATAGTTCAGGCCGATTTTTTGGATGATTCGCATAATTGGAATAACGGTTCTTCTGGTTCATTTAAATCTGTCATTAAAGCGGCTGAGACTGATTATAAAGTCAATCTTGCTGCAAATATGGCATGGCGTGATACTGAAAAAATGATTAAAAAAGCTAAAAGATTGTATAAAGCAGGTAAAAATGCTGCAGCAATTTCTTTAGCAAATAAAGCTCATAAGCAAATAATTAATGCAATAGCACAAACTGAATTGGCAAAAACAGCTGGACCTAGGTTCTAAGGAAATTTAGTGAGTTAAAAAAATACTTCAATATTGGACGGGGTATTTTTTATTTTGTCTGATGTATTTTTAAAACTTCCAGTATTTTATTAAAATAAAAAAAGTTCTTTAGACTTGTAAAATGAATCAACATTTCATCAAATTTATTTTAATTACTTTTAATGACTAATTCTAATTTTGTGCATCTACATTGTCAAAGTGAATTCTCAGTTGAGAACTCTTTGATTCGCATTCCAAAATTGATTGAAAAAGTACAAGAGATTGGCATGAATTCAATTGCACTAACGGATGAATCTAACCTTTTTACTGCAGTTAAATTTTATCAAAAAGCCACTATTGCTAACATCAAACCAATATTTGGTGCTAGAATTAATATCAAAGATAAAGAAGGTGAGTTTTATTCGGTTTTATTATTGTGTCAAGATTATCAAGGTTACCTTAATCTTTCTGAATTGATTTCTTTGTCTTATACTCAAGGACGTTCGTTTGAGTGCGTTAGTGTAACGCAACAACAACTAATTGATCATAACCAAGGTTTGATTATGATTGCAACACCTATTTATAGTGATGTAGCTAAATACTTAATATCAAATCAAATGATTGAAGCCAAGCAAAAAGCTGAATTTTGGCAAACTATTCTTGTTGAGCGTTATTATTTAAGTGTTCAGAGAACTTCAAGGGAATTTGATGAAGAGCATTTGCATCTTTGTGTTAAATTGGCGCTCGAGCTTGACATCGCTGTTGTGGCAACAAATGATGTGCAGTTTTTAAATGAAAGTGATTTTGATGCACATGAGGCTAGAATTTGTATTTCTCAGGGCGGCCTTTTAGACGATGTGCGACGTGAGAAACACTTTTCTAATCAACAATTTTTAAAATCATCCGAGCAAATGCATGAACTATTTTCTGATTTACCAGAAATTTTAGAAAATACATTAGAAATTGCCAAACGTTGCAATGTGCATTTTAAGTTATTCAAAAAGAATTATTTGCCAGATTTTCCTGTGCCAAAAGACTTAACCATAGAACGATTCTTTTGTGAAGAGTCAGAACATGGATTAGTTCAGCGTTTACAAAACTTAAAAGTTGATACGCTAGTTTATTACCAGCGCTTAAAATTTGAGCTTAATGTTATTATTCAAATGGGATTTCCGGGTTATTTCTTAATTGTTGCAGATTTTATTAGATGGTCAAAAGAAAATGACATTCCAGTAGGTCCTGGTCGTGGCTCTGGTGCTGGCTCTTTAGTGGCTTATGTTTTAGGGATTACTAATGTTGATCCGATTAGGCATGAATTGTTATTTGAACGTTTTTTAAATCCAGAGCGGGTTTCAATGCCAGATTTTGATATTGATTTTTGCACTGATCGTCGAGATGAAGTGATTGATTATGTGGCTAAAAAATATGGTTATAAAAAGGTTTCACAAATTATTACTTACGGTACGATGGCGGCCAAAGGTGTAGTACGTGATGTAGGGCGTATCCTAGGCCATCCTTATGGGTTTAGTGACAAAATATCAAAAATGATTCCTAATGATTTGAAAATGACACTTGAAAAAGCCTTGAGTAAGCCTGAAGAAGGAGGCTCTGAGGAATTACGAGCTCGTTATGATTCAGAAGAAAGCGTAACGGCATTAATTGATCTTTCTAAGCAGTTAGAAGGTTTAGTGCGAAACGTTGGTACACATGCAGGTGGTGTGGTAATTGCACCAAGCAAAATTAGTGATTTTTGTCCAGTGTATAAAGGTTATGGTGAAAATGATGGCGTGGTTTCTCAGTTTGATAAGGATGATATTGAAGCGATTGGGTTGGTTAAATTTGACTTTTTGGGGTTGTCCAATTTAACGGTTATTCATAAGACTGTTAAGCTAATTAGTGCCAAAGGCTTATCAAATGAACCGATTGATTTAGATGCTTTGCCATTAGATGATAAAAAGGTTTATGAGTTGCTTCAGCGTTGTGATACAACAGGTATCTTCCAATTAGAGTCTGAAGGTATGCGTAGTTATTTAAAGAAGCTGCAAGCGGATAATTTTGAAGATATCGTTGCCATGTTAGCACTATATCGTCCAGGTCCATTAGATGCAGGTATGGTAGATGATTATATTAATGTAAAGCATGGTGCGCAGGTTAAATACCCACATCCGATGTTAGAGCAAATCCTTAAACCAACCAACGGTGTATTTTTATACCAAGAACAAGTGATGAAATCAGCACAAGTAATGGCAGGCTACTCTTTAGGTGGTGCAGATTTACTTAGACGTGCGATGGGTAAGAAAAAAGACAGTGAGATGAGTCGCCAGCGTAGCGTATTTGTTAAGGGTGCTGCTGAAAAAGGCATTGATGAAAAAAAAGCCAATGAAATTTTTGATTTGATTGATAAGTTTTCAGGCTATGGTTTTAATAAATCTCATTCGGTAGCATATGCCTATGTGTCTTACCATACTGCTTGGCTTAAATCTCACCATCCTGCGCCTTTTATGGCGGCAGTTTTATCTGGCATGATGGATAATACAGATAGAATTTCATTTACCATTAGCGAGGTTCGGAAAATGGGCTTGGTAGTCAATGGTCCAAATGTGTGTGAATCTAATTATGAATTTAGTATTAATGATGAAAAAACAGTTGCATATGGCCTTGGTGCAATTAAAGGTGTAGGTGGCGCATTGGTTGATGCGCTTGTATTTGAGCGCAATACTAATGGTGTTTACAAAAGTTTATTTGAGTTTTGTTCTAGAATTGAAAAGCGTTATTTGAATAAGCGTGCCATTGAGGCATTGATTTATAGTGGCGCTTTTGATGTGTTAGGTGTGGATAGAGCGAGTTTAATAAAAACTTATCCGATAGCCATTAGACAAGCAGAACAAAAGCAAAATGATTATTTTAGTGGTCAAAAAGGGTTATTTTCCAATATTGAACAACATAATGAATATGAGATGAACTATCTTTCAGCATCAAGTTTTTCGTTTAAAGAGAGGCTGCAACTAGAAAAAAGCGTGTTGGGTTATTATTTTAATGACCATCCTACTGATGAATATAAAACTGATTTAAAGCATATTGGAGCAATATTACCCTCTAAAATTGTCTTTAGAAATAATAAAGATATGCGTATATTGGCATTAATTTCAGAACTACGTTATCGTGCTACTAAGAGTGGTGGACAAATTGCTTTGATTACGGTTGAAGATGGTGCTAAGCTATTAAATGCCGTGATATTTACCAAAACCCTAGGTTTAGTAAGTGATCAACTTATTGTTGATGAAGTAGTGGTAATTTCAGGAAAAATTAATAAAAATTTTAGAGATCAGTGGCAAGTAGTGGTTGATAAAATTGAAAATATTGGAGAAGTTAAAATGAGCTATGCTAGGGGCTTTGAAGTATTATTAAACGCTAAACATCAGTCAATTTTTGATAAATTTGTTAAAGTGTTACTTGATTATAAAGGTAATTGCCCTGTTAAAATCTCTTATATGACTGATAATTTAAGAGGCAGTATGTTACTAAATAAAGCCTATTTGGTAGCACCTAATCAACAATTAATTGACGCTGTTAATGCTTTGGCTCAAGATCAAGTTAGCAGAATTTACTATCATTAGTTGCATTGACGCTGCTAGTAGCGTGCATAATCTAGCCTATGTTGATTAATTGTAGTATCTTTATCTAGAAAAACCTCAATTTTTCCAGGATAACTGGAATTTAAAATATTTATGTTATAATTTTTGTATCTATTTACAACTACTTTTTTGTGTAAGGTTGTAATTGCTTTAATCTTTTTAGGTGCTAAAAATATATTAAATATTTTTAAAACAGACTTTAAACCACAGATATGATCATTATCACCATGAGAAGTAATAATTTTATACAAATATTGGATTTGTTTTGAGTGTAAGTAGGAATAATGACCGCATCACCTATATTAAATTTTGGGTACGAATCACATTTGCAAACTCTTGATCAATATCAAGAATCGTAATAACAACTGATTCTTTGGTTTTTTTAAAAAGGGTGAAATTCAAAGTAATAAGAAAACTAGTGCTAGTTTATGATAGATTAAAGCGCTGAAAATAGTTAGTTTTAGCACTTTGATACTTTTTTGGTGTAATACCACTGATTAAAGTTTTGCAAATATTCAAGTAAAAATGATAAGGCAATTAGGAGTTGATTGGCAATATCAAAACCTAGTGGGGCTAGCAAAGAAAGTTGTAAATGGGAAAATATTGTAACCTATGAATGTAAATAGTGTGCTGATAAAACTAAATATTTGGGATAATGATTAGGTTGTAAAATGGTAAAAAGATTATCCAAAATTAAAAAACCAAACAATTAAAAGCATTATAGTAAAGACTAATTAGTAGTTGAATATAGATAAGCTGAATAATCTAGTGCCTGTTTTTATGTCGACTAGCGTCGTAAATAATAATAGAAACTACATAAAAAGACAGTCAAAATGCCACTCTAAAAATACTGACTGGATTAATGACAAACGCCAATAAAAATACCATGTCATAAAGTTGTAAAATAGAATGATAACGTCTAATAGATAGAAACACCTCGTCACGTGAGATAGGTATGGAAAATCCTGCAATTAGTGCATAAATCAAGGAGATACCAAAATAGCTACCTATAACTAAATTATGTGTATGTATTGAGACCACTAAGAATCCGGAAGCCTCTCACTAAAATGTGAGATGTTGGTGGTTTTTAAGAGTATCCAGTTGTACTCAGATATTATAATAACAAATGCATTAAGTACACTAACAAATTGTAGTTTTTAAAATTTAGATAAGGTTTGTTTAATGTTTTTCCTAAATTTGTTAATCGATGAGTTATTATTTGGCTTAATTATTCTGTTGTTAATGCTACTTTTTGTGTCAATTTTTTTGTAAAATAACTATTATTCATAGTCAAAACTACCTAAATTTTGTACATTTTAGTGTTACTCAAAAACGTCATTGCTCATTAGTTTGCAGTTTCATTTTTCCATTTAAGAATTATTGAACTTTTATTTGATGGTTTTCCAATAATATTAATTAATGTACAGTGCTAACTTTAGATTTTAAAATATAAGCAGAAAACACTCCTATCCAAACAAAACCTAGTAAAAGAATTTGGATACGTTTTGTATTGTTTGAAAGTGATGAAAATAGAAAAAAATATGGCAAAAATTATATATCATTCAAGGTTTGATATTGTTAAGGTATTTTTTAAATGAAAATACCACAATATCAAGTAAAAAACTTAGACTATAAATTAGCATAAATAGTTGACACTAATCAAGGCTTTTTGTAAAATATCATTATTGATTTATCATCGCTAAATATATTATGAAACCCTTGGTTTAACGCGTAAAACTAGTTAAGTTTTCCTCTAAATTTTTTTCAAATCAATTGATAGACATTTTCTCAATTATCAATTATTTATAAATTTTTATAAATAATTGATTTTTAATTAAAAATTAAAACTGATTAATTTTTATTCAAAACCATAAAAAGGTGCAATATATCAACATTTTTAGTGTCTTTTAACGAGATATTAACATATTTATCCACAGTTTTGTGAGTAACTCTATTGGGCGTTGATTTAACAGCATTTTTTGGTATTTATAAGCATTCTTTAATAAAAATTTCAAGAATTTTTTTTGCCACTTTTTTTTTGCTTTTTTTTGCTATTTTTTTGTTTAAATTTTGACTTAAAAAAACTACCTCATTTTCATCCACATTGAAACCAAAGTAAGCATTTGAAACATCATTAAGGATGATGGCATCACAGCCTTTATTTTTTAGCTTTTTTTTAGCTTTTTTTAATGTATTTTGTGTTTCTGCAGCAAAGCCTATGCAAATAGGTTTTTCTTTTAATTTACAAACATCTGCTAATATATCTTTGTTTGGAAGAAGTTCAAGTATTAAATTTTTTCCATCTTTTTTGATCTTTTGATTTTTTGCGTTTTTAACAAAAAAATCACTTACAGCTGCACAAGCAATAAAAATATCTTGACCAGTAATGTTATCCATAACTTTAGTATGCATCTGTTGTGCACTAATAATAGGTATATTGTTAGATTTTGGATTTAGAATAGTGGTGATATTGCCATAAATACAAGTCACTGATGCACCCATTTCAATACAAGCATTGACCAATGCCATGCCCATTTTTCCACTACTGTGATTAGAAATAAATCTAACCGGGTCAATGGCTTCAATAGTAGCACCTAAAGTAATTAACACTTTTTTACCAGTGAGTTTTGTGTTAATAAACTGACTAGCCGTTTGTTTGGCAATACTTAATGGCTCTGCAAGTCTGCCTATACCAACATCACCACAAGCTTGTTCGCCAGATTCTGGCTTAATGATGATTATATGACGACTAATAAGTGTTGACAGGTTATCTTGAAGCGCATGAGATTGATACATTTTTAGATTCATAGCGGGTGCAATGAGTAGCGGCGTATCACTTACTAAAATGACACTACTTAATAGGTCATTAGCTTTTCCTAGAGCGATATTGGCAATAGTATTAGCACTGGCGGGAGCGATTAAAATAGCATCTACCCATTTGGCAAGTTCAATATGTTCCATGCCAAGTTTAGCATCTTCATCCCATAAATTATAATGAACTTTATTTTTTGAGATTGATTGTAAGGATAATTCAGTTATAAATTTAGCGCCTCCCTTAGTAAGAATCACCTTTACCTGAGCACCTAAATCTTGCAATCGGCGTACAATATCAGGTGCTTTATAAGCTGAAATAGAGCCACTAACACCAAGGATAATGTGTTTATTAGTTAGGCTGTTCATTTTAAAGTGGCTGTTATTTTTATGTCATTACTCACCATTCTAACATCAACAATATTCAACTTAATTTTATGAGCCATATTTTTAATAACTAGATTAAGCATTGAATTGGCATTACTACCCATCAATATGGGTGCCATATAAATAATAAATTCATCAATTAAGTTGCTTTTAATCATAGAACCGATTAATTTAGGCCCCGCTTCAAGTAAGACATTGTTAATGCCTTGATTGCCTAATTGAGTTAAAACATTACCAAGGTCCAGTTTTCCAGAGGAAAGTGTTTTAGTGTTGGTTGGGTTTAAGATTAGTGTTGGTGCGTCGGCGTTAAATATATTAAGGGAGGTATTTGTTATTTGATTTTTACTATCAATCACAACACGTAGTGGCGTTAAATTGATATTATCAAGACGCACTGTCATTAAAGGGTTGTCATTAATAATTGTGCCCGATCCAGTCATAATTGCTTGATGGTTAGCGCGTAGTTTTTGTACGTCCAATCTTGTGACTTCTGAAGTAATCCATTTACTTTCACCTGAGCTCATTGAGGTTTTGCCATCAAGACTCATGGCTATTTTGCAACGCACAAAAGGTTTATTGGTTTTCATGTATTTGATAAATCCTTGATTAAGAGTTAATGCATCATTTTCTAACAAGCCAATTTTAACTTCAATACCTGCATTTTCAAGCATGACAACGCCTTTACCATTGACCAGTGGATTGGGATCAAGCATAGCAATAATAACTTTTTTAACGCCTGAGTGAATAATGGCTTGTGCACAAGATGGAGTTTTTCCTTGATGTGAACAAGGTTCTAAGGTGACGTAAAATGTAGCACCCTGAGCTTGGTGGTTAATTTGTTGTAAGGCGTTAATTTCCCCGTGCGCTTTACCAAAGGTTTGGTGGTAGCCTTTGGCAATAATTTTTGTATGTTTTACAATCACACAACCGACCATAGGATTGGACTTTACACCGTATTTTCCTTGGCTGGCAAGTTTGAGAGCAATCACCATATTTTGAGTGTCATTTTTTGAAAAAGTTGCTGACATATTTCAGATACAATTATGAAAACAGTTTACATAAGAATTAACAACATTTTACCTAGAAGAAACAATGTAGATGAATAGAAAAAATAAGTCCTAATGACAGCTTTTACGCAGATTGATAAGCAATTTGACAAAAACTCAGTTATGTTTTTTGGCGAGGATTAAGCTCAAAGCGATATGAGGTAGTTTCTACAGGCAGTTTAAGATGGCGATCTATCTAGGAGTAACCTAAATTTATGGTCCTGAGTTATCAGGTAAAATAACACTGATATTGTAGATGATTGCTGAGATGAAAAACCAGGCAATGAAATACGTGTTTTAAGTATTAAAAAATAAAGTCACATTACTTTTCAAACAAGCAGGATTTTAAATCCTTTATAAATAGGAGATTTCACTTGAAAGTGAAATAATTGATTTGAGTATGAAGCTTTATGCTCATTAAATATTCTTTTTAGATTGGTGTTTGGAAAATCATTGTTTATATAGGTTTATTGATTTTTGTGGTTAAGCATGTCCAAAATATTTAAAAATATACACTTATTAAGAAATTGTATTCATTATTTTATTTATACACTGAGCGGCATGTAATAATCAATCTTTTACAAACTAGGAATTTTTAGATTTTTGCTATTAATTGCATTTATTATCATATTTAGTGTATTTTTCATTAACGCCAATAAAATTACAAATTATGTAATATACTGAATATTAATTTTATTAGAATTCTTATTTTTATAGCGTTCATAATGACGCATACTCAAGATGTAAAAATTATGAAGAAAATATTGTGCAAAGCGTTTATGATTACGAGATGTATGAGCAAGATAAAGGTGTATTTTTATCCGATAAATGATGCGTAGTACTGATAAACAAACCAAGGCTTATAATTTTAAAACTAGAGATATTAAAGTTTTAAAAAAGCTCCTACCTTATTTACTAAAAATGCGTGTGCGTGTTATTTTGGCAACGTTATTTTTAATTGCTGCAAAGCTTGCTAATGTTGCAGTACCTGTTGTTTTAAAAGAAATTGTTGACTCTTTAGATCAAACTAATCTTTTACTGATTTTACCATTAGGGTTGCTTTTTGCTTATGGTACGCTTAGGCTTGCTAGTTCGTTATTTAATGAGTTTCGTGATGCGATTTTTGCGCGCGTTCGTTATCATGCGATGCATTTGATTGCACTTGGTGTATTTAAGCATTTACACACACTGGATTTGTCTTTCCATTTGGATCGTCGTATTGGTGGTATTACTCGTGATATTGACCGCGGTACTCAAAGTGTATCGACCTTGTTGTCGATTTTTGTGTTTAATATTATTCCTTCATTTTTTGAGATATGCTTAGTAATTGGTATTTTGTGGCTGAATTATGATTTTTTTTTTGCTAGTATTTCATTATTGACTGTGATTTTTTATGTCGGGTTTACACTGGCTATTACAACTTGGCGGATGAAGTATCGTTATCAGATGAATGATATGCAATCTGAGGCCAATACCAATGCAGTGGATAGTTTAATTAACTATGAGACGGTTAAATATTTTAATCAAGAAGACTTTGAAGTTAATCGTTACGATGAAATCATGATTCGTTGGGAAAATTTTGCCACGAAAAGTTTTACGTCAATGACGACACTTAACTTTGTCCAAGGGGCAATTATTGCAGTAGGTGTGACCATCATTTTAATTTCAGCATCTCAGGGTGTGGTTAATAAAAGTTTGAGTCTTGGTGATATGATTATGATTCAAGCATTGTTACTACAATTGTTCATTCCTTTGGGTTCTTTGGGGATTGTGTATCGGCAGATTAAGCATAATTTTATTGACATGAATAATATGTTTGATTTGCTTGATCGTCAACCAAATGTGAGTAGTTCTAAAGAGGCACCAAAAATAAAAATCAGTCAAGGAAAGGTCGAATTTAAGCACATCTCTTTTGCCTATGAAGGCAAAGATAAAGTATTGAAGGATGTTAGTTTTGTCATTGATCCAGGACAAAAAGTAGCCATTGTAGGTCAATCTGGATCTGGAAAGTCAACACTGGCCAAATTATTATTCAGATTTTATGACGTGATTAATGGCCAAATTTTAATTGATGGACAAGATATCAAAACTCTTGATCATCGTTCAGTACAATCGGTCATTGGCGTTGTGCCACAAGATACGGTGATGTTTAATGAAAGTATTTATTATAATATCGCCTATGGTAGACAAGGTGCAAGCCAATGTGAAGTAGAAAAAGTAGCCAAGCTTAGTTTTATTGACACCTTTATTGATAAGCTTCCTGAGGGCTATGATACGTTAGTTGGTGAACGTGGGCTGAAGCTTTCTGGTGGTGAAAAACAGCGTTTGGCGATTGCTAGAGTGCTTTTAAAAACTCCACCCATTCTAATTTTTGATGAAGCAACATCGGCACTAGATTCCTATTCAGAAAGGATGGTGCAAAAGTCATTAAAAGAGTTGTCTAGAAAGCATACTATTTTAGTAATTGCACACCGTCTTTCTACCATTGTTGATAGTGATAAAATTATTGTGCTTGGTGATGGACAAGTGCAGGAAAGTGGCACACATGCTCAGTTGTTGGAATTTAATGGTGAATATGCCAAATTATGGCGGTTACAAGTTAATGAAAAAAGTGATGAAATTTGAATTAACAATCGTAGTAAAATAATTTTTGACAGGGAGAGTGGCGTTTGATATTTCAGAGTTTATGCCAGTTAGTAGCTATGATACAGTTAAAGCTATGACACCAGAAGAAGTGATGCATAAATTATTTTATGGAGCACCTTTCTTGGCAATTATACTAGGCACAGATGTTATTAAGGAGCATGAATATTTGCACGTTATGTACTGGCAAGTCTGATACTAACGGATTCTTGTGGTTTTTAGGTGTTCAGTTTGGTAGAGATAAGAAAAATTAATAAAAAAGTGTGTATTTTTGTTCACCCAAAGATGAGACAAAGATTTTTATAAATCCAGAAGAATCTATGTAAATTTAATATAGACTCGGCTCAGATATTGTTATTATTTTTGATGAGTGTACACCTTATCCTGCTAATAAAATAAAAGCTAATTAATCTATGAAATTGTCTTTATATTGGGTTGTAGCGCTTAAAAAATGAGCATAATCGGCTGAAATAGGGTTTGACCGGTTGTGGTTTTGCATGGGAGAGTTGAATGTGGATGAGTCCAAAGAAGAGATAATGGAAGTATTGAAAATTATCTATCAAGTGTTGGTGGCTAAATTTAGTCACAATCCAGAGCTTCGAGATAAGATAAGTAAATTGAATTGAGTTCTTACTAACAACCTTAGAAAGCAGCTCACCTGAAGTTAAAATTATTATTTTGTATAATAAAATTAACCAGACACAATTAGACCAATTTAAAATGCAAACTTTAACATTTTAAATTAAACGAGATTTATTAAGGAAAAGTATTATTTAGTTGTTTGTTAAAATACACATCAAACACTTGACGTGCAATTGGTGCTGCTTTTGAGCTACCATTGCCTGCATTTTCAACAATAATAGCGATAACTATTTCTGGGTTTTCAATAGGGGCAAAGCCAGTAAATAAAGCATGATCTCGTAATTTTTCATCAAGTTTTTCTGCAATATATTGCTCTTTAGCGTCAAGACCGAATACTTGTGCAGTTCCAGTTTTTCCAGCCAAACTATAGGTTAAACCATTATTGAGTCTTCTAGCAGTGCCTTTAGGACCATAGACGGCTTGTTTCATGCCGTCAATTACATCTTCCCAATTTTGAATATTTTTTATTGGAATTTGTATATGATGATCTTTCTTCTTAGATTCAATGATTATATTTCCAGGTACCTGAGTATTTTTAAGCAAGGTCGGCCGAAACAAAAGCCCCTTGTTGGCAATCGCTGCTGTGGCGACTGCAAGCTGCAAAGGAGTAACAGCTATAAATCCTTGGCCAATACCTGTAATTAAGCTCTCTCCTCGATACCAAGGCTCATTTTTGTTAATTTTTTTCCAAGCTTTAGAGGGTAGAATACCAGCACTTTCTCCAGGAATATCAATGCTTGTTTTTCGGCCAAAATTAAATAAGTCTAAATTATCGTGTAATTTATCAATACCCAACTTATCTGCCAAATCATAAAAAAAAACATCACACGATTGTGCGATTGAGTCTTTAACATTTACGTGCCCATGTCCTATTTTTTTCCAGTCGTTAAATTTGCGTTTAACGTTGGGTAATTTATAATAACCTGGGCAGAATATACTACTTTTATTAGTAATAACTCCTTCTTCCAAACCTACTAGAGCTACCATAGGTTTAATCGTAGATCCTGGTGGATATAGCCCTTGAACGGCACGGTTAAGTTGAGGGATATTTGCTGAAGTTTGTAGCTGGTTATAGTTAGTATGTGATATACCATTAACAAACCAGTTTGGATTATAGATGGGCGTACTAACTAGCGTTAATATTTCTCCGTTTCTAATATCTATAACTACAATTGAACCACGTTTTCCCTTAAGTAATGTTTCTGCTTTTTTTTGCATATCTAAGTCAATGCTTAGATATAAATTCTCACCAGAAATAGCAGGTTTAATAATTTTGGTGTCAATAACTCTGCCATTTACATTTCGCTCAATTTGTTGTAAGCCATTAGTGCCATGCAGTAGTATTTCGTATTGTTTTTCAATGCCAGTTTTACCTACAAATAAGGTTCCTAAATAGTTTTTCTTATCGTAATTTTTTTTGTCTTTCTTAGTCATTCTGGAAACATAACCAATGACATGAACGCCGGAATCTTGATTGGGATAAATTCTATGAAAATAAGGTTCTATATCTACGCCAATAAAAGTGTTGTTAATTAAGAATTTTGCAACCTGAGTCTCATTAAGGTTATATTTGATTGGGATGCTATGAAATTTTTGATAACGCTTTGCATTTTTATTAAAGATTTTGATGTCATTATCGTTGATAAAACCAGATTGTTTAAGTTGTTGTAGTGTTTTAATAATATTTTTAGTTTTTTCTTGTGTTAAGGTTAGTCGAAATGCCAGCTTATTAGTAGCTAAAATATTACCATGGCGATCAAATATTTTTCCTCTACTGGGTGTTATGGGTAGAGTATGCATTTGGTTACCCAAGGCTTCTTCTAAGTAATATTCATGATTTACTATTTGTAAATTGTAAATTCTAATCACTAACAAAGTAGTTAGTAAAAACATAAAAATAAGCGCTAACTTCATTCTATAAAAGAATGTTTTGTTTTCAAATTTAGTATTATTTATACCTTGCATTTTGATAATAAAAACCGAACGATTGGCCAAGCCAATGCGCTAGTAAACGGCGCTAAAAATAAATAATAGTTGATGATAAAATCTTGTGTTAATACAAAGGTTAGTAAGAAAAATGCTAGATAAATACTACTAGATATAAACACATAGATTTGTTGAGTACTTAAGTTGGATACAAAAAATGATTGTTTGACATTACTAATAAATAGACTGCTAAATATGAGTGCCAAGGCATTTTGTCCCAAAATATCACCATGTAAAACATCAACAAGCACGCCAAGAATTAGTGCAATAAAAAATTTATTTTTGGTTGGAAAATATACCAACCAGTAGATATAAAAAAGTAACAACCAAAATGCAGATGCATCTAATAATATGTCATTTAAGGGTATTACACTTAAAATTAATGCAAAAAACGTAATCTTAATTAGAAATATATAAGGGTCCAGTATGTTCATTGGTTAATCGGTCACAATAATGACAAATTCTAGTTGCTCTAGTGCTTGAGTAGGTTTTAATTGGATATGCAAGAAAGGCTCGTTTTGGTGTTTTTCTACGCGAATTACTGTTCCTAATGGATATCCATTAGGAAATTTTGAACCGATTGAGCTACTTAGAAATATATCGCCCACTTTAACGTCCAAATTAGGCTCGATAAATTCAACATTTAGTAGATGATTGTTTTCAGCAACACCCCTGCTAATACCACGAATACTATTACGTTCATTTTTAACAGGCACGTGTTGCGTAGGATCGCTGACCATTAATATGGTTGAATATAGCGGCGTTGTTCGCGATACTTGTCCAATAATACCTTTAGCGCTTAAAGCAACTTGACCAACCTTAATACCGTTACTACTACCTTTGTCAATAATAATTTGTTTTTTAAGCCTAGATTGGCTGAGTGCACTTATTCTTGCCAAGATAAAATTTTGTTGCTTGACGGTATAACTTGAATCTAAAAGCGCTTGAAGTTTTTTATTCTCGAGCGTTAAAGCGTTATAGGTTTGTAATTTAGCTTTGAGTTTTAATAGTTTACGGTGTAAATTATTATTATTTCTAATTAATTGATCTTTGCTAGTACCTTGCTCATCAATCCAAATATAAATTTTTGAAGGTAAATTTACCATCATATAGATAGGTGATATTAGGGTTGCAATTGGTTGTCTTAGGTAGTTAAGATATGAGAACTTATAATCAGATAGTATAAGTAGTATAGCGATAATGACAGGGATAAAAAGTTTAAAAAACTTCATGTTGGCGACCCGATCAATCGTTAATCAATATTTAACTACTCAACAGCTAAAAATCCCATATTATGTTCAGATATCATATTAAGCGCATCACCACCACCACGAGCAACACAAGTGAGTGGATCGTCAGCAATGCGCACTGGTAGATTGGTTTCTTGAGCAATAAGCTTATCAAAGCCGTCTAAAAGTGCACCACCACCTGTGAGGACTAAACCATTTTCAGCAATGTCAGAGCTTAACTCTGGTGGAGTTTTCTCTAGCGCAGTTCTAATAGCGCCAACAATCATTTTAAGTGGTTCTTGTAAGGCTTGTAAAATTTCAGTATTGGTTATGTTGAAACTCACTGGAATGCCTTTGGCAACATCACGGCCCCTAAATTGAATTTTTTTAATAGCATTTGATTTAAAGGCAGAACCAACCTCTTCTTTGATTTTCTCAGCAGTAGAGTAACCAATAATAATGCCGTGTTTACGGCGTACGAATTTGACAATCGTGTCATCAAATACATCACCACCTACGCGTAGTGAGTCAGAATATACAATACCATTTAATGACATGATTGCAATTTCAGTTGTGCCACCGCCAATATCAATAACCATAGCACCTGAAGCCTCTTCAATCGCCATACCTGCACCTAGTGCTGCTGCCATTGGCTCCTCAATTAAATAAACATCACGCGCACCAGCACCAACAGCACTTTCTTTAATAGCACGACGTTCAACTTGAGTTGCGCCACAAGGCACGCAAATAAGTACTTTAGGGCTGGGTGAAAAAAAACCAGAACGCAAAACCTTACGAATAAAGTGCTGTAACATTTTTTCAGTAATTTTAAAATCAGCAATAACACCATCTTTCATTGGTCTGATAGCTTCAATAGAGCCTGGTGTTCTACCTAGCATATTTTTAGCATCTTGACCTACAGCAATAACAGTTGATTCTAGCGACCCTTTGTCATTATGAATGGCAACCACTGATGGCTCATTAAGTACTACAGCACCATCCATATAAATTAATGTATTAGCTGTACCCAAGTCGATGGAAAGACTTTGACCTTTTAAAAAATCAAACATAAAATTTCCCAGTTAAATATTCGTAAAATAAAGAGATATAATACTACAAATTATCAGCAATAATTAACACCTTATAAATATGAAAATTCAGCAAAAACATGTCATAGAAAGCATTTTTAATGTCTTGCAATATATTTCTTATTATCACAGTCCTGATTTTATTCAGGCCATGGCTAATGCTTATGAAAAAGAAACTCACAAAGCTGCAAAAAATGCTATTGCACAAATTCTTATTAATTCAAAAATGGCAGCCTTAGGTAAGCGTCCAATATGTCAAGATACTGGTATTGTGAATGTATTTGTTGAGGTGGGTATGGCGATCACTTGGTCGGCTGATTTATCGTTAGAAGACATGATTAATGAAGGTGTTCGTCAGGCATTTACTTATGTAGATAACCCTCTTAGGGCTTCGATTGTAAGAGACTCTTTATTTACTAGAGTTAACACCAAAGACAATACACCGGCAGTTATTCACATGAAAGTTGTTAAGGGTAATCAACTTAATTTTATTGTGGCAGCTAAAGGCTGTGGTTCTGAAAATAAGGCAAAGTTTAGCATGCTTGCACCAGATGATAATATTGTTGACTGGGTGTTAAAAACCATACCAACCATGGGCGCTGGTTGGTGTCCACCAGGTATTATTGGTATTGGCGTTGGTGGTACAGCTGAAAAATCCATGTTAATGGCAAAAGAAAGTTTGATGGAGCCTATTGATATTCAAGATATTGTGCAAAAATCAAACCCAAGTAACCTTGAAAAATTACGCCTTAAATTGTTTGATAAAATTAATTATTTAGGTATTGGCGCGCAAGGCTTGGGTGGTTTGACAACAGTATTGGATGTCAAAATTAAAGATTATCCAACTCACGCCGCCTCTCAAGCAGTGGCAATGATTCCTAATTGTGCAGCAACACGTCATTTACACTTTTCACTTGATGGTTCAGGTGTGGTGAAAATACCACAAGTAGATATGGACAATTATCCTCAATTAGAGATGGATTATGCTCAATATAAAAAAATTGATTTAAACAATTTAACGTGTAAACAAATGACTCAATGGCGTATTGGTGATACCTTGTTATTAACAGGTACAATTATTACTGGACGAGATGCAGCACATAAACGCCTTAAACAAATGCTTGATAATGGTGAAGGTTTGCCAGATAGTGTAGATTTTGACAATAAATTTATTTATTATGTTGGCCCAGTGGACGCCATTGGTGATGAAATTATTGGTCCAGCAGGTCCTACTACTGCTACGCGTATGGATAAATTTACTGATATGATGTTGGATAATACTAATATTTTAGGTATGATTGGTAAGGCAGAACGTGGCGAGGCCAGTATGCAAGCCATTAAAAAACACAAGGCTACGTATCTTATTGCAGTAGGTGGTGCGGCTTATTTAATTTCTAAGTCTATTAAAAAGGCTAAAAAAATTGCATTTGAAGAGATGGGTATGGAAGCAATTTATGAATTTGAAGTTAAAGACATGCCGGTTACAGTTGCAGTTGATACTCAAGGTAATAATATTCATAGTATTTTTCAAGATATTCAGATAACCTACTAAATGAGTTATTAGAGTTCAAGTAGAGTTATCTTTTTTCGAGAAAATTCAAATATTTTAGAAATATAGTCTTGGCGTATAATAACGTTGAAGTTGGTCGGATGGTCGCTGGAGCTTGATTCTTCAGAGGAAAGTCCGGGCTCCATAGAGTAAAGTGCTAGCTAACAGCTAGGTATGGTGACATAACGGAAAGTGCTACAGAGATTTAGACCGCCTATTTTTAATAGGTAAGGGTGAGAAGGCGCGGTAAGAGCGCACCGCGCGATTGGTGACAACCGTGGCAAGGTAAACCCCACTTGGAGCAAGCTCAAATAGGCTGATGATGACGTTGCTCGCTGAGTTGGTGGGTAGAGTGCTAAAGCGTTTTGGCAACAAAACACGTAGATGAATGACCATCTATTACAGAACCCGGCTTATAGACCGACTTCTTTTTACTTCGTCTTTCTGCTTTCTACTGCATTTTTACTCAGCAGGGAAAATAGCAAGGTGGATTTAATCTATAAAACAACTTGAATAAACATTGGATAAACAACAAAGTAAGGATTGATGGGCTTTAAAAGTCAGCAAAATTATACCAAGTTGGAAACAAAATAAGACTCATTAAAACCATAATCTAATGGTATAAAACCTTTGCAGATATCCATTGTTTGGATTGATTTAGTGCAATACCTTTAAGATAGAACAAACTAAAGCCAAAGAGCGGAGTGAAAAAATAGGTTTGTAAATTTATGGTAATTAAAATGGCATACTAGGTCATGTCAATATCGATTCGACTAAGCAATGAGGTAGAAAAATAGGGACGATAATTAGTGAAATTTATACAAAATCAATAAAAAGCCAAGAATGAGGATGATGAGAATAAAATTCATTTTTTGTTAGGAGGTTGCGTTGATTAGAATAGTAAAGACCATTGAAGTAATTTTGATGGTTTCTATTATGGTTTAAACTTTTTGAGGTTGTTGATGAAAGTAAGCTCAGATATGGTAAACAAAATAAAACTGAGTGGGATGGCTTTAGGATAAAGCGATAGAATAAACCATCAAAATTGCCACTTTATGCGCTTAGTACAACTCATTCTAAGGAATTAATTGTGTCAAGATCTAGTGCAGTATGTAACTCATCTGCTAAAATATTCGCTTTCAAATCCAAGGATACGTATTTTTAGCTCTTGCAAGTCTTCAATCAAGTTAATTTCTTTTTTAAACCAAAACCATTCCATTTGGTTGACAGTATTATCACCGATAATAGATTTTAGTTCGTGCTTTGGCATAGACTTTGTTCATCAATTCTTAACCACCACCATATTCAAACAAAGTATGTTTTTCGTTTGCTGTTATGTTAAAGGATATGGAAGTGAAAAATAAAATGTTAATGTCTTTGCCTTTTCAATATAATACGAGCCAAACTACTTAAGGTCGTATTGACCAGATTTAACCATATCAAAAATACTAATCTGTGTTTTGTGTTTTGTTTTTAGGGTCAATTTTAATAATCAGGCCATATCAAATGCTAAGTGGATTTTTAACCACATCAATAAAAATATGAAGCTTACTTGGCTTATTTTTGATTGTCATTATCACAGCAGTTATTTAATTTGTGCCAAAAGGGCACGATCTTGTTGATTGTAGTCTTTAAATTTTTGAATGTTGAAAAAATTATTACTTAATAGTTGTATGATTTCTTGTTGTTGGTCAAAGCCGTGTTCTAACAAAATATATCCTTTTTTATTAAGATGTTGTGGTGCATTATTAATAATAGTACGAATATCATCCAAGCCATCTTTGCCAGATACAAGCGCACTTTGCGGCTCAAAACTTAAATCATTAAGGTGAGGGTCGCTTTGTTTGATATAAGGAGGGTTGGAGATAATTAAATCAAATATTTGATTAGGTGTAGCTTTAAACCAACTGCCTAATTGGAAGTTAATGTTTGTTTTTGCATTTTGTTGAGCAATATCAAGTGCATTAATTGAAGAGTCAGTTGCAGTTAAATGCCATTGTGGATTTTTATCGCCTAAAGTAATAATAATAATACCACTACCAGTACCTAAATCAAGTACCTTACAGGTTTGATTTTTATCAAATAAACCTAAAGCAATGTCGATTAAGAGTTCGGTTTCAGGTCTAGGGATTAGAGTGCTAGGGGTGACCTTAAAATCAAGATGATAAAACCCTTTTGTGCCACTTAAATAAGCAAAAGGTATACCAAATTGTCTTTGTTTGATGAGTTGATTGAGTTGAGTTTTTTCCTCATTATTTGGTTGATAATCATAATGAGTAATAAGCTGAACGTGGTTTTTATTAAGAGCCAGAGATAGTAGTGGCACAATATCAATTATGTCACTGTTTAAATAGTCTTGAATACTAATCAAAGATTTATAAATTAACAGTTGTTAATTCTAATGCTTTCCAATTTTGCATATTACCTCGAAAGTATTTAACTTTTGCAGTAGAGTAGTAGGGATAGCTATATTTAAGAAAATACGTTACAGTAGTTGGTATTTTACTGCACCAGATGCTATTGTAATACATGATTAAAGTTTTGACATAAGAAAAATAAGGTAATTCGTCAATTTTAACACTCAATAAGTCTTTCATAATTTCTAATTTCTAGTACCCTTTCAAGGGTTAATGATGGTTTGGGATAACGCCTGTAATAGTTTGTACGTGTATCAAATCAAGATGGTGCCTTTGCTGATTTTTTTAACGTTAATGATATCTAATCTACAGTATGTGATGTAAAAGGGTGCATAAGTTGAATCTTACTAAAAGGTAGTTTTGAGGTAAAAATAGAGGTTTTATCGCCTTTGTTTTGGTTGCATTGTAGCTTATGCATAAGTATTTATTATTATAGTAAGCTAATTAATAGTAATGTTAATTTTTTTGTAATTCCACTCTTCTTAAGTCGTATCTATTTTTCATTGCAACAATAAGTCCTAAACCAATGAATGCTCCTGGTGGTAAAGTGGCTAGTAAAGTACCTTGATAATTTTTAAATACAGTAACATTAAGTGTGTTGCCTAAATCACCCCCCAGTAATAATGCAGATTGATCAAATAAAGTGCCGCTGCCAATCAATTCACGCATTGCACCTAATACAATAAGCACAATAGAAAAACCAACACCCATCATTAATCCATCTATTGCAGATTTTCCCCAAGTATTTTTACTAGCAAATGCCTCAGCACGTCCTAAAATAGCACAGTTAGTGACAATTAGTGGTACAAAAATACCCAATACTAAATATAAATCATAAAAATATGATTGCATTAGCAATTCAACAATCGTTACAAATGAAGCAATTAGTAGGACAAAAATAGGAATACGAACTTCTTTTGAAATTTGATGACGAAAAATAGAGACGGTTATATTAGAGGACACTAAAACAAACGTGGTTGCCAACCCAAGTCCGATTGCATTCACAATATTATTGGTGACTGCTAATAAGGGGCATAGACCTAAAAGCACAACCAAGGCTTGATTGTTATTCCACAGCCCATTTTTTATAATTTTGATATAGTCACTCACGGTGTTTAATTATATACTTAATCGTGTGTTGATTTACTAGGTCGTTTTCCATAATATACATTAATTCTGCAGCGCTAATCTCTAATACTTTGGCAATAATAATTGTTGATTTATGGTGGTTAAATTAAATCAAAGCTTGCCTCTTGCGGCGTTTGAAGAGATAACAAACGAAAAACTTAAAGAGATAATCAACTCAAATCATTTTCGATATTTTATTTTAAATGAAGGAAGATTACTTTTAGTAAAGTTAAAATCATAAATAATTTTTATGTTACGTTTACAAGGTGGCTTTTTATTTAATCAAGTTAATTAATTCACTGAGTAAAGTTTCAAGCTCATGTACAATTTTAATAAAAGTAGTCAAACTTGGCTGCTGTTTGTTGCATTCTAGCAGAGAAATACAATGTACTGACAAATTTGTTTTTCAGCAAGTTTTTCTTGTGACAGATTGGCTTTATAACGTTGTTGTTTTAAAATGTAGAAAAATGATTGTTTATTTATCATAAAATTCTACAGAATAGTTGCTTCTATGTATATTAATCAGATAAAAAACTAATTAAGAGAAAACGATTTGTTCATCCTTAACATCGCCGTGAATGGCTGAATTTGATAAAAACTCTTCAGCAAGTATTTTTTGCGACAAAGGATTTTCTAACAACTGCTGTATTGTGCGCTTGAGTGGTCTGGCACCAAATACAGGGTCATAGCCTCTATCAACAATCATATTTATGGCTGTATTGCTCAATGTTAGTTTAAGGTTAAGCTTAGCCAAGCGTACCGATAGGATTTCAATTTGCTTGAGTGCAATGTCTTTGATCTGATATTTTTCTAGCATTTTAAAGGTTATAATTTCATCAATACGATTGACAAATTCAGGTCTAAAGTGCTCGTTAACAATTTTAGAAAGTTCAGCGGACATATCTTTACCTGGATTTTGTTGAATCAAGTATGAGCCTAAGTTTGAAGTCATAATAATAACAGTATTTTTAAAATCAATCGTGCGACCTTGACCATCTGTTAAGCGACCATCATCTAGTACCTGCAATAGAATGTTAAATACATCTAAATGGGCTTTTTCAATCTCATCCAGTAGAATGATTGAGTAAGGTTTGCGACGCACAGCCTCGGTTAGCATACCACCTTGCTCATAGCCAACATAGCCTGGAGGTGCGCCAATCAAACGTGCAACCGAGTGTTTTTCCATAAATTCGCTCATATCAACACGGACAATAGCTTGCTCAGTGTCAAATAAGAAGTCTGCTAAGGCTTTGGTGAGTTCAGTCTTTCCCACACCAGTAGGGCCCATAAATAGAAATGAACCATCAGGTCGGTTAGGATCAGACAGACCACTGCGTGCACGACGTATGGCATTAGAAATTACTTTAACGGCTTTATCTTGACCGACTAGGCGTTTGTGAATAATAGCTTCCATTTTTAATAGTTTATCTTTTTCACCCGCTATCATTTTATCCATAGGGATACCTGTCCAACGGGCAACAATGTGGGCGATTTCATCCTCAGTGACTTTATTTCTAAGTAGCGTCATTTGCTGCGTATCAGCATTTTCAGTAGTACCTATTTTTTTCTCTAATTCAGGAATAATACCGTATTGAAGTTCGCTCATTTTGGCTAAATCATTATTGCGATGTGCATTTTCAAAATTTGCTTTAGCTTGCTCCAGTTCTTCTTTAAGATGGTGTGCATCTTGAACGACTAATTTTTCTTTTTTCCAAATTTCCTCTAAATCAGTATATTCTTTTTCCAGTGACTGGATTAATGCAACCAATTCTTTTAATCGTACTTTAGAGGCTTTATCTTTTTCTTTTTTAAGCGCCATACGTTCAATTTTAAGTTGTACTAGTTTACGATCAAGTTTGTCCATTGATTCTGGTTTTGAGTCAATTTCCATGCGAATTTGTGAGGCAGCTTCATCAATTAAATCAATGGCTTTATCTGGCAATTGTCTGTCAGTAATGTATCTGGTTGAATAGGTAACAGCAGCGATAATAGCAGGGTCGGTAATTTCCACACCATGGTGCACTTCGTATTTTTCTTTTAGACCACGTAAAATAGCAATGGTATCTTGTTCAGTTGATTCGTCCACTAATACTTTTTGGAACCTGCGTTCTAAGGCTGAGTCTTTTTCAATATATTGGCGGTACTCATCTAGTGTAGTGGCGCCCATGCAGTGTAAATCACCACGGGCTAAGGCGGGCTTTAACATATTGCCTGCATCCATAGCACCATCAGATTTGCTAGAACCGACCACAGTGTGCAATTCGTCAATAAATAAAATGACTTGACCTTGTTCGGCTTCTAATTCTTTGAGTACGGCTTTTAGTCGCTCTTCAAACTCGCCTCGATATTTAGCACCTGCTACCAGTGCCGCCATGTCTAGTGATAAAACACGCTTGCCTTTGATTCCTTCTGGCACTTCGTTATTAATAATGCGTTGTGCTAAACCTTCAACAATAGCGGTTTTACCCACGCCAGGCTTACCAATCAGTACTGGATTGTTTTTAGTACGACGCTGCAGAACTTGAATGGCACGGCGAATTTCGCTATCACGACCAATCACAGGGTCAAGTTTACTATCAATGGCCAATTGGGTCAAATCCTGAGTGTATTTTTTCAGTGTATCTCGGTTGTTTTCTGCGTTTTGGTCATTCACGTTTTTACCCCTCCTAAGGTTGTCAATTGCTTGGTTTAAATTTGCTTCATTTACACCAGTAGTTTTTAATAGTTTTGTGCTTGCGTCATTGCCTTGAATGACAGCCAATAAGAATAGTTCGGTTGATAAATATATGTCATTTTTATCAGTGGCTATTTTTTCAGCTGCATTTAATAGGTGTAATAGATTTTGAGAAATATTAACATCACCATTTAGGCTGTTAATCGTGGCCAATGTATCAATTTCTTTATCAATTTCTTGTTTGAGTTTTTGAGTATCAATATTAGTGCTGAGAAGTAAATTACCAATATTACTATCAGTGTTTCGTAACATAGCACTTAGAATATGCACCGCTTCTATGGAACTATTATTTTTCGCAACAGCGATGGATTGTGCAATGCTTAAGTCTTGCTGAAATTGCACAGTTAGTTTATCAATATTCATAGAATTTTTCATGTTTCTCATGAAATGAACTAACTATCTATGGGATGATTAATGCATTTCAAGTACTAAAATAAAATATTATGTTAAATTTAGTGTTATTCGAACCTGAAATACCCAATAATACTGGTGCTATTATTCGTTTGTGTGCCAACATGGGTGCAAATCTACGCCTTATCAAACCTTACGGGTTTGAAATGGAGGATAAAAAATTACGGAGGGCAGGATTGGATTATAAAGAGCTTATGTGTGTCAGTGAATATGATAATTTTGATGACTATTTGGAAAAGGAGAAACCTAAAAATCTATTTGTAGTTAGTTCAAAGGTTAAAACTATTTATACAGATGTTAAATATCAAGCGGGTGACTCACTGCTTTTGGGTCCAGAAACCAGAGGACTTCCACAAGACATATTAAACCAATATAAGGGCATCACTTTACCAATGCAAGATAAGTCTCGTAGTTTAAATTTGTCAAATTGTGCTTCTATTGTGGCATATGAAGCTTGGCGACAAATTGGTTTTAAAGGAGCTAAGAGTGCTTAAATTTATTGCATTGATATTATTTTCATCATTAACAGGTTTAATAGTTATGTAATTTTATTGTATCATCATTTTTCTGATGTTACGTCTAAATCAACCAGTATTAGTCCTAAATTATTCAAACCAATGCGTTTAAAGTGTTAGGGCATTAAAAATAATGCTTGAACGTTTGAATGGTAATAATTTACCGAATAAATATGTGATATTCAAGGTAAAACAATGATGTTTTATAATCAAAACATTAGCCATGTATATTTTCTTGATTTGGATTAGGTATAAATTAAGATGTAAATTCAGCAGGTACAAAACCATATCCACCACTGGGAAAACTGATAAAATACTTACTTATCTTTCTTTATGTGGAAGTGAGTTTAGACATATTAGAATAGGTTAAAAATATAGGTTGTATAGTATTTTGACAACACTTTAGGGTGATTTCATCATAAAATATACCACATTTTTCAATGGTGACAAGTTTTACTAAAATATCAATTTATAACCAAAGTGAATACGTTAGCAATGCCTGTTAAAACAAAAAATCAACCCAATAGTTACTCAAAATCCACATAAATTGATATTGGAATTTATTCAGACGCCGAACTAGTGTCAAATTATCAACTTTAATTGTTTTGCTAGTGGTGGGTGGATGTGGTTTTGTGAAGTAATAAAAAGGTTGGAGTTATTGCCAAAACCTCTAACCAGTAGACATGTTAAATATAATTGTATCATACTTAACATACGGAAAAGAAGACTACTGGTACAGTATTCAGTAGATTAATTCGAAAATAACTGAGTAAGCTTATAGGAGTTACTAAAATCTTTGATGTTAAGCGCTTTTTTGCCTGAAAGTTGTAAGGTTTTTAGATTTAGTGCACCACCTCCAGTGGCAACAGTACATGCCTTCTTGTTGTGTTTAATAATACTGCCTGGGTTGTAATTACCATTCGTCATTACTACGGAGGCAGATAAAATACGTAGAACCTTAGTATCAAATTTATTACTTGATGCATAGGTTTGGGCGATAGGATAGGGGTTAAATGCTCTAATTTGTCGATTAATTTGTATTGCACTTTGAGTCCAATCAATCCAGGCTTCGTCTTTTTTGAGTTTTGCGGCATAAGTGATGTTGTTTTCTCTTTGTGCTGTTGGTAATAAATTATCAAGATTATCTAAAACTTCAATAATAGCACTAGAGCTAAGTTTAGCCAGTTTGTCATGTAGAGATTGTGCCGTATCAATGAGTGTGATTGAACAAGTTTTTTCAAGTAAGATATCACCCGTATCTAAATCCTCATTCATTTGCATGATGTTGATACCTGTGATTTTATCACCTGCCAAAATTGCACGTTGAATAGGTGCTGCACCACGCCAACGTGGTAATAACGAGCTGTGAATATTAAGACAACCATATTTAAGCGTATTGAGGATTTTAGCAGGCAATATTTGTCCGTAAGCTGCTACTACCATTATATCTGCATTGAGTTTGGTTAAAATTTGTTGGATCTTGTCGTTTTTTAAATTTTCAGGTTGAAAAATGTTTAAATTATGTTCTAATGCTTTTTCTTTAACAGGGCAAGTTGTTAACACTCTGCCACGACCCTTAGGACGATCAGGCTGGCAAAATACGCCAACGATATCATGCTTGGTGTTTATTAATGTTTTTAATATACCTGCCGAAAATTCAGGTGTGCCTGCAAAGACAATACGCACCTTGAAAAAAGTACTTTTAAGATGCATTATTTTAAAGTTTTTCTTGCTATTTTTATGGCTTGTTTGACTTGATTGGGGCTAGTTGCGCCTAAGTGATTACGTGCATTTAATGAACCTTCTAGTGAGAGAATTTCAAATACATCGTTTTCAATGCGACTATCAAATGCTTGTAGTTCTTCCAAACTAAGCTCGCTTAAATCTTTTTGGTGCTCAATACCGTAAGCAACTGATTTTCCAACTACTTTGTGCGCATCTCTAAAGGGTAAGCCTTTGTTAACTAAATAATCAGCTAAATCAGTGGCTGTAGTGTAGCCTTGTTTGGTTGAGTTATACATATTATCACGTTTAATTTGAATGGTTGGTATCATGTCTGCAAACACACGTAAACAGGCTTTTAAAGTGTCAACCGTATCAAATAATGGTTCTTTATCTTCTTGATTGTCTTTGTTGTAAGCCAGTGGCTGGGATTTCATAATTGTAAGCAATGAGGTTAAATTACCATACACGCGGCCTGTTTTTCCGCGAACCAATTCAGGCACATCTGGGTTTTTTTTTTGTGGCATGATGGATGATCCTGTGCAAAAACTATCAGGCAATTCGATAAAATTAAACTGTGCACTTGACCATAAAATTAACTCTTCTGAAAAGCGTGAAAGATGCATCATTATGATACTTGCTGTGGATAAAAATTCAATGACAAAATCTCGATCACTCACTCCATCAAGTGAATTAAGGCAAATGCGTTCAAAACCTAATAATTCAGCTGTACGTGTGCGTTTAATCGAGTAAGTGGTACCTGCTAATGCAGCCGATCCTAGCGGCATTGAGTTGATGCGCTTGCGACAATCAAATAGACGCTCTACATCACGCGCTAACATTTCAAAATAAGCCATCATATGATGACCAAAACTGATTGGTTGTGCGGCTTGAAGATGGGTAAAGCCAGGCATGATTGTATTTGTCTCTTTTTCAGCTAAATCAGCTAATACCAGTTGTAAGCGTTTAATTTCGTTGGTAATATCATCAACTTGGTCGCGTAAATAAAGGCGAATATCAGTTACAATTTGATCATTACGAGAGCGTCCTGTATGTAGTTTTTTGCCTGTATCGCCAATCATCTTAACTAAACGTGCCTCAATATTCATATGTATATCTTCAAGTGTTATTGACCACTTAAATTCACCAGTTTTGACTTCACTTAGAATTCTCTCAAGGCCTTTAATAATTTTATTTTTTTCATTTTCAGTGAGCAAACCAACTTCTTGCAACATGGTAGCATGAGCAATTGAGCCTTGAATATCATAAGGCGCTAAAATCTTGTCAAAGAATATTGACGCTCCAAAAATTTTAACAAATTCATCTGTTGGTTCATTAAAACGCCCGCCCCAAGATTTATTAATTTGTATTGTCCGTCTAGACTCCTCCTTGAGGACTGTTTTGTGTCGTTTATATTGTGTGTCGTTCGTCATAATTCTGCCTTTAATTGGTTTAAGTTTAGTGATTGATTTGTCAATCACATTGACAAGCTCAGTCTAATAATAATCCATACTGGATACGTCAACTATTTTGCCTTAGTTTGCATCATAATTGTTTATAAGAAATACTATGGGGTAAAAATTAATGTCATTCTAAAAGGTAAATCCACCGTGATTGGTGTCAATATTATAAGAGTCCTTCGTATTTTTTAGTGTGTTAGCATTAATATGGAGAATAATAACTTTGTTTTTATATTCATCAAATTCATTCATTGACGTAATGATTTTTTGACAATAATAGTAGTTAGGAATAGAAAAACATTATTAAAATAGGTGTTTCATTTTTATACACTAACTGAGCATCTTCTAAGAATTTTTTTTCAGTGGTAGTGCTGCTAAATTTTGCGACGTGATAAAATTAGAAGCAAGTATATATTTTAATATAAACTCTTTCAACCATGAACAAAACTCTAAAAATTGCAACTCGACAATCTCCATTGGCGTTATGGCAAGCTCAGAATGTTAAAATTAGACTGGAAAAACACCATCCTGATCTAACAGTTATTCTAGTGGAAATGACAACTAAGGGTGATCAAATTCTAAACTCACCTTTGTCAAAAATTGGTGGTAAGGGTTTGTTTATTAAAGAATTAGAAGTTAGTATGATGAAGGGTATAACTGATATTGCCGTGCATTCTATGAAAGATGTGCCTTATGAAATACCACAAGGATTTAAGTTAGGGGCAATTTTAAAACGTGAAAATCCCTTTGATGCCTTTGTTTCCAATGATTTTTCAAGTATTGATGATTTACCACAAAATGCTAAAGTTGGTACTTGTTCAATACGTCGTATTGTGCAACTTAAAGCTATTCGACCTGATTTAAAAATTCTAGATTTACGTGGCAATGTTAATACTCGATTAAAAAAATTAGATAAAGGTGGATTTGATGGCATTATTCTTGCTTGTGCAGGGCTTATTCGTCTAGGATTTGAGAGTCGAATCAAGCAACAAATTTCTGACCAGCAAAGCTTGCCTGCCGTAGGGCAAGGAGTAGTGGGTATTGAAATTCGTGAAAACGATACAGAAATTTTAGATTTAATTAAGCCTTTGATTGATGTTGAAACCACCTACATGGTAAGCGCAGAGAGAGCTATGAATGCACGCCTTGAGGGTGGTTGTTCGGTACCGATTGCAGGTTTTGCTTTGATTGATAATGAGCAAATAATGTTAACAGGTTTGGTGGGTAATGTTGATACTGGTGTGATATTAAAAGAACAGATTTTGAGTCATGTTTCTCAAGCAGAGGCTTTGGGTGTTGAATTGGCAAATAAACTCATATCATTAGGTGCTAAAGATATTTTAAAAAACTAAAAGAATGAATACGCTATCTGATTTAAAGATGTTGTCTAAATTATCAAGCTGGATAATGCTTGATAGTAAATTGCATCAAACTTTTGGCTTTAAAAACGTAGGTTATTATTAAGATTTCGATGAATCATTATCACCCGCCGCAATGGTCAAATATTTGTAAAACTGTTATGATTGCTTTAATCACACATAATGAAGGCTCGGTTACCCAATTTAGACGTTGAGTATGAGTAAGTGAGCATGTTGAAATTTATTGAGAAAACTTTTTATTATCGTGTAACGTATTGACTTATTGTTTGTACTGATTTCATTAATAGCCGTTATTGTACTAGGCGTGGTTAGTTATGAAAAAATTAACACATATTAGTGACAAGATTGAAAATCCAGTGATTGATTTTGACCAATATCAAAACTCACGTGTACTAAGTTAGACAACATTAAGATTTATTTAGATGTCAATCAATCATTAAAGCAAGATGAGCAGAATAGTTTTGAGCGTGAGGTTGATAAGTATACTCAATAAATTATTAACCATTTACAGTAGTTATTTGATGAGATTTTTAACAAAACGAATATGCAGTATAGAATTTAAATCTTATTTAAAATTAAGTATGTACAATCTTTAAAAAAATTAATCAAACGAGCTTTTAATACTGAAAATAACTAAATTAATACTGAAGATTTATTATACTGGCATGACTAGATATTTACTCAACAAGTCAATCTATTAAAAATGGGTATGGTCAAAATTCAGCAAAATATCAGAAAATAAGCCCTTAATTATTCTAAAATTATTAGCACCTTCGGCGTGTTAGTGTTGATTGTATTTTTTAAATTAGGTGTGGCTTTAATGGCGCCAGATATGAGTACGTAAATTTGGTATTTTTTCAGTTCAATTTCAACAATTTTGATATTGTACGCTTTTAATTTGCGTTTTTATTTGTCAAAAACCAATTGTATGATTTCTAAATTCTTGTGTAAAGAAACTAGGCGGTCATATAACTCCTGTGTTTGTTGAATATCCAACTATTTATCATTAAAATTTTGCTGATAGGTTTTTTGTAGTCTAGTTCTAGTTTTGCTTACGCATTGTCAATTTGTGTCAGTAAATCGCCTTGTTTAACAAAACTTCAGACAGATTTAATCATGATAATTTCACCAAAAACCAGTGGATATATTTCTAATACTGATGTATCTATATTAATAAATAACAGCAAAATAATCAATTTAATTTTCATGGAGCTTCTCTTGTAAATATTGCCTAAAAAGGTAAGTTTTCAAAAATAATAACAAAACCAAATTGGTTTTTTGCTAATTTGTATTCTACATTGGTGAATTGAGTGAGCGTATCTTCAATATCGCTTTTCAACTCCATTTCATAATGTGTTTTAGCGTGTTCATATAAATCATGATAATTAAGTTTAGTAGTAAGTGATTTTGTATTTTTTAACTCGTTAAGTGTGAGCACTTGTGAAAATAAATTTTGTTTAAATTATTTAATATCCAGTTTAGTTTACTCGGCTTGTATGTTAAGTTTTGTAACACTTTATTGTCTGGTGTTGTTACCAAGTGGCATGGTTAAATTAATACCAAACGTAATTTTCTATTTTTCTCATGTGAATAAGGGCCTATTCACTCATTCTAACGTTGCTCTTAATCACAGCACCATAATCGTTTTTATAGCTGCTAATTTGATGCTTGATTGAGGATAAATTTCGGTGTACAATTTGTAGTGTTATTTTTGAATGCATTTTTTCTTAACTTATCAAGTGGTATAAAGGATTTATAAAATAATGTTTTAATTTAAGTTTGGTTAAATCGTCAGAGTAATTTTTATAGTTAATACCTAAAATATTTGCCAATTTTGCATGCTTGAAAATTTGTTCAATTTCAACTTTTATACGTTTACTGGCATCTAAATTAAGTAATGACTTGCTTTAAGTAATCCAATTTCTGATGGTTTATTAATGTCAAAATCATCTTGTATATTATTTGTTAAGCATTCAAGCATAGTTTCAAGTTACATGTTAACTAAAATTGTATCAAAAAAACAATGTATGATGTTAATATTATCAGAATATTGATCTCTTTATGTCAGTTATAAATCAATAAAATCTGTGTCGATGATTGATTTTTGTTTTTGTACTTCAGAGCTTTGATTTTTGCTGATTTCAAGTGTTTGTTTTAAACTGAAATGGATTGGGTATTTCGATTGCTGTAACAAGTTATGACAGCAATCTAAAAATTCAAGTATGTTTGCACAAAATAATTTTGATTAAAACGAGATTAATTATAAGGATTTTATCTGACGATAGATGACTAATAAAATCACTGATATTGATGTTTGTAGCATATAAATCTTTCACTTTTGAAGGCCTTTTCAACAAAATATTTTACCAACAGTAAGAAATATTTTTCATTGTCAAATCCTGTACGATACAATAGGCCTGACATTTACATGACATCTTCTAAATTTTCAGAATAGTTATTAAAATATTGATCAAAAAAGTATGAACATCCGTTGTATATGAAGAATAAGAGCAAACAAATATTAGTAATAAATAAAGAATTTTTTTATAAAACACACAGAGTCTTCAATCATTGTATCATTTAATCAAATAAAGCGTTGATGAATTCCTTGGATTGAAAGACTTTAAGATCATCAATCCCTTCACCTACGCCAATATAACGAATAGGTAGATTAAGTTCATCGGCAATCGCAAATAATACCCCACCTTTGGCAGTACCATCTAGCTTAGTTATGCTAATACCACTTAGAACAACTGCTTTGTTAAATTCTCGGGCTTGATTGATAGCATTTTGCCCTGAACTGCCGTCAATAACCAGCATAGTTTCATGTGGTGCGTCTGCATTTTGTTTGGCAATGACGCGCTTAATTTTGGCCAGTTCTTGCATAAGGTTGTCTTGCGTGTGTAATCGTCCTGCAGTGTCGGCAATTAGAATATCAATATTCTTAGCTTGTGCTGATTGATAAGCATCAAAGATAACCGAAGCTGAATCGGCACCCGTTGTTTGTGCAATCACGGGTATTTGATTACGCTCACCCCATATTTTAAGTTGTTCAACGGCTGCAGCACGAAAGGTATCGCCTGCTGCTAACATAATCGACTTGCCTTGATTTTGAAAAGATTTTGCCAATTTACCAATCAAGGTGGTTTTACCAGCACCATTAACACCCACAATTAGAATAACAAAAGTTTCATTAATATTAGTCTTAAGTTGATTATCTTCGATCAATAATTTGTCCAATGTATCTTTTAAGAATTGATATAAGCTTTCAGTATCTTTTAAGGTTTTTCTAGAGGCATTTTTACGTACAGATTCTAGTATTTTATCTGTAGTATTAATGCCAATATCAGCAGTGATTAATAGCGTTTCTAGTGTTTCTAATAAATCTTCATTAATTTCTTTTTCACCTAATAATAAAGAAGATAAGCTAGACCCTAACTTTTGTCTAGATTTATTTAGGAGTTGCTTTAATGAAGTTGACTTATCCACGTCTAAATTTTCTGATTGGGGTTGATTTTTTTTAAAAAAATTAAACATAACAATTCAAGTATAAAAAAAATTAATTTTACTATTCTTTTATTTTTATAAAAGTAAAACTTTGCGTATTTGACGACGTATAACCAAAAGTAGTACTCTCGACAATATGAATGATGAAAAAATTACTGAATGCTATGTAATCGATGAGACTCACTATCTTAATCACCGTACAAAACCTTGCTTATGTTAAAATACAAAATACTATGGTAAAAAACAACCTATTTGGACTGGCCTTATGATAATTGCTGAAGTAATGAATCTTTTGAGCTTTTGAGCTTTTGAGCTTATTAGCTTGGTTTGTATGATAAAACATTATCCAGCCAAAATGATGCGTCACTGCTCTTGGTTGTGTCTTGGAAGTATGGTTTTAAAAATATTAAATAGATTGTTTTAATTCATTTTCAAGAAACTGTATCACTCAATACTTGGAAAAATCAAGCTTCTAATGAATATTGCATCTTATGCCAATGTTAACCTAACAATGAATCGTCCACGTTGGTTATAAGCGTGTGAACGTGTAATTGGTAGAAGAGAGTCTGAGAGTCTTTTCTCACAAAAAAACATAAGGAAACGACCTTGTACAACCATTTAGTTCCTTTATTTTGTTGTTTTTATTGGCAATTACTTCAATTAATAAAATAGTACGTTATTTAGGCAAGTATTGGAAAAATCTACATAAATCTATTTATTTGATTATTATAATGGTTATTGTGCATTTTTATTGGCAGGTGAAATCGTTTATGAATATTGAACTGATAATTTATAGTTTGATTGCGGTTACTGCTTCTTGGTTTTAGGATTAATTGCAAAAGATGATTAAATTCATAGCGTATATTGCCTTATTCATTCATCATTTGGTATTTTCTGAAGAATTTGGTGGCTCAAATGTGAGTATGGCAGTGCTTGATAATGGTTTAAAAATTATTATTAAAACTGATCATCGTGCACCTGTATTTATCTCTCAACTTTGGTATAAAGTGGGTGCTAGTTATGAATCTCAACCCATAACAGGCATCTCGCATATGCTTGAGCATATGATGTTTAAGGGTTCACGTAATTATAAATCAGGAGAGTTCTCCCGCATTATTGCGCGTAATGGTGGTGATGAAAATGCTTTTACCTCGAAAGATTATACTGCTTATTATCAAAAAATGCATCAATCAAAACTAGAACTTGCTATTAAGATGGAGGCTGATAGAATGCGTCATTTGAGTTTTTTAGACGCTGAGTTAATCAAGGAAAGACAGGTGGTAATTGAAGAGCGTAGGTTACGTGTTGAGGATAATCCTAATGCAAAAGTGTATGAAAATTTACAACTAATTTCTTTTGACTCAAAGGGTGCTTATCATGCGCCCATTATTGGCTTTCAATCAGATATAGAAAATTATCATTTATCTGATTTACGCCATTGGTATGAAACTTATTATGTACCTAATAATGCAACATTGGTTGTGGTGGGTGATGTTAACCCAAAGTGTGTGATTAAATACGCAACCCGATATTTTGGTGAATATAAGGCCAATCCAAATATTGATGATAATAAAAAGAGGCCTTCTATTGCACTTAATAAACAATCACGAACGCTCAAGCTTAAAGCAGAGTTGCCATTTTATGTAATAAGTTTTCATGTACCAAGCTTAGTTACAACGGACAGTGAAGACAAAGCGTATCAACTAGAAATGTTGGCTTATATTTTAGATAATGGCTTATCAAAAACATTAATTAGAAATCAACAAATAGTGTCAGATATTAGTGCGGGTTATAGATTGTATGATAAATTTGATACTTTATTCACCATTAGTTTTGTTCCTGCACAAGGGATTAGTAATCAAAGTATCCTTAAAACGATAAAAACTCAAGTAAAGAAGCTGATTGAAAAGCCACATTTAATTGAAGCCGAACTAAGGCGTACTAAGGTGCAACTGGAAGCTGATTTTATTTTTGAACAAGACCAAGTCTCTACTCAGTCATATTACTTGGGTATGCTCTCTAGTGTAGGATTGGAGATTGATAAGTTGTCAAATTATGTGGATAAAATGAATCAAGTAAGCACTCAAGATATAGCTAATGTTGCTAAGCAATATTTAGATTTTGATACGTTTAATTATGTTGAGCTGATACCACAAGGCATTAAATGAAATTCTTAATCATTTTATTGCTAATAACAACTCAAGCACAAGCTAAGTTGAATATTATACATTGGACAACACCTGAAGGTGCTAAAGTATTGTTTGCACAAACTCAAGGTTTGCCTATGCTTGATATTGCCTTAAATTTTGATGCAGCTAGTTCTAGAGATGGCGCTAAATTTGGTTTGGCAACTTTAACTAATAGCTTGCTGGGTACAGCAAGTAAGTATCATTCACAAGAACAAATTATTGAACTGTTTGAATCAGTAGGTGCGCAATTTTCCACGCATTCTTTAAAAGATATGTCAATTGTTTCATTGCGTACATTAACACGTCAAGATAATTTGCAAATAGCGTTAGACATATTAACTGAAGTTGTTACTCAACCAGTGTTTAAACATAAATACTTAAACCGTGAAAAGAAACAAGTTTTGCGTTTAGTTAAAGTTATTAAACAATCGCCTGCTTCAATAGCATCACTTGCTTTTGATAAAGCGGTTTTTGCTGGACATCCTTACGGGCATACGAAAATTGGAACCAAAGAATCGCTTGTTAATATTTCTACCCTTGATTTGGCTCAACACTACCAGATATATTATGTGGCCAAAAATTTAACCATTGCTTTGGTGGGTAATATTAGCAGAACTAAAGCCAAACAAATTGCTAGACAAATCTCCCATGGCTTAAATAGTGGTAAAAAAGCCCAAAGTAATCCACTTGTTAAGGCGCTTAAAAAATCACAAAATATTCATATTGAATTTCCATCTAAGCAAACGCATTTGTTAATCGGACAAACGGGTATTAATCGAGCGCACTCTGATTATTATTCGTTATATTTAGGCAATCATATTTTGGGTGGCGGTGGGTTAACTTCTATTTTAAGTGATGACATTCGTGAGCAAAAAGGTTTAGCATATTCGGTGGTGAGTTATTTTACCAAGATGAAATCGAATGGCTTTTTCTTAGTAAAATTGCAAACTAAAAATGACCAAGCTGATCAAGCCAAAAAAATTGTCATTAAAACACTGAAAAACTTTTTAAATCATCCAATTAGTAGTCAGCAACTGCAAGATGGTAAAAATAATATTATTTATGGTTTTGCCCTAAAAACTGCGAGCAATGCAAGTATTTTAACGTATTTGTCAATCATTGGTTTTTACGACTTGCCTTTTGATTATTTAAGTCGTTTTACTGATAAAATTAAAAACATTAGTGCCAAAGATATTCAAATGGCTTTTAGCCGATTAATCAATATGGATAAATTTATTATTTTAAGTGTTGGACAGACTCAATAGAAAAAGTGTAATGAGCACAATTGAATTACTTTTTTCTTATGGAACGTTGCAAAATGTACTGGTACAATTAGAAACATTTGGGCGTGTGTTAGAGGGTTATACAGATCAATTATTGGACTATCAACTGCACTATATAAAAATTGAAGATATATCGGTTATTGAATTAAGCGGTAAAACTTATCATCCAATTGCTGTTTTTAGTATGGGTGATTGTGTTGATGGCGTGGTATTTAAAATAACGCAAATAGAACTGTTCAAATCCGATCAATATGAAGTAGATACCTATCAACGTATTAAAGGTAAGTTTCAATCTGGACAAGATGCTTGGGTATATGTTGAGGCTTAGAAATAATGAAAGAACTTTTTAACACTGAAAAATCAAAAAACAATAAGTCATTCTCAATGATCAAATCAGGATATTTTTTTAATTACTAAGGTAACATTAGGAAAAAGTGCACAAAATAACTAATATGTTAGTATTTTAAAATTTGAAATCAAAGTTTGCAAGGAAAATCGTTTTTTAAAATTATTTGGCTATGTGGAGATTATTTTCTGGGTTTTTAATTTTATCGTTTTATTCAGTGATTTGCTGGTTGGCTGCTAAAGTATTTGCGAGTGCTTGATTCAAAATTATTTATTAGTTATTTTGGTGCTGTATATTACTCAATTAGCAGACTTTTTTTAAATTAATAACTGATGGCTGGATTTTGTGATTTTCTCTCTGATTTTTACTTACGGATTGCAAAGTGTTTCTAGCCCTTCTTTATTGTTTATTTCATCGCCTAATGTGTTGTTAAATTTTCCATTTGGACAATTTTTGGTATTGATTTTTCTTTATATGAAGTAAATACTTGTTTGAATTCATCGGATAAATATTGGTATTTAGTCAAATCAATGCAGTATTCGTTAGAGATAATCCTGTCAACGCTTGAGGCCAGATGCATAGCGTGTACAAATAAACGCACTTCACGATATTCTTGATGAATGACTTTGACTTGGTTGTGAATATCAATAAAGATATCGCTCATGAGCAAATCATCAAGTGAGCGAGCGAATTCATTAATGTAGGAAATCACAACTTGTGTTGTTACGATTTTAATATAACGTGCATTTTAGTACTTTATACCAATAAAATCAATATCAGTATTGGTATCAATACTATTTTTAATATTAACAATGATTGATGCTCAAGGTTCTGGTTTTACTTGTAATCATGAGACATCTGGCATTATTATTGTTCAAGACAATAAGTTATCAATTATTGAATCCAGTTTTAGGATTTTTTAACGCCTGCAGTAACATTACTACAAATTGTGCAAATATCTTGAGAGGTTTTTGGGTTAACTGTAAATACTAAATTGTGTTGACTGATCAGTTTACTAACGTATTTAACCATACCTGTGTCAAAATTAATATTGTGTATAATGTTGTGATGAAGCTGAGTTTTCAGTATTAATAACAGTGATGTGTGTTTTAGGAGACGCCACTTGTATAGCCAGCCCGTCACGAGGAATGATGATTAACTCAACTGAATATAAAAGAGTTTGAACAATGTTTAATATTTCTTGTTTAGAATCTAGCGTGATGTCCACTCAGGGAGGTATTCTACTTAACAATTGGTCGCATCAGTTGAACATGAAGTAATATTATAAAGCATCAAAACGAATGTTATTATAATCTTGAGTAGAACATTTTTAATGTATTGTTTTGTTTTCTAAAATTACTCATTGCAATATCTGGTTGATTAAGAAATTCGTTATTATTAGCTTATACTTTGATTAATTTTAAGCGTGAATATAATGCTTGTTAACGACGCTTATTTTTAATTAAACCTTCCTGTAAATAAAGTTAAATAAAGTTAATTTAATTTACTATAATATGTGCTTTAGATGCTGTGTGTTTACCTAAAAGGAGCTTTAAAAAAGTGTAGATTATATGTTGTGGATAAAAGCCTTTCATGTTATTAGTGTGATTACTTGGTTTGCAGCGCTATTTTATTTACCACGTCTTTTTGTTTATCATTCAATGAGCAAAGATAAACTTAGTATTGAACGTTTTAAAGTGATGGAACGTAAGCTTTATAAATACATTATGATGCCGAGTTTTATCTTAGTTAGTGTACTAGGATTATGGATGAGTGTTGAGAATTGGGCATATTATTCAATTCAATATTGGCTATACATTAAGTTATTATTGGTGATTTTGTTGATTACATACCATTTTTATTGTGGTCATTTAGTGGGTGTTTTTAAGGCTGATAAAAACACCCACTCTCATGTATTTTATCGTTGGTTTAACGAGTTCCCTGTGCTGATATTGGTGGGTGTTGTTATCCTTGTTGTGGTTAGGCCGTTTTAGTTAACTTTAAGTAACTCTTAGCCAATGCTTCGTAGATTGGTTGTGTAGATATTTTTTTAGACACCCAATTGGTAATAAAGGCAATAATTAGCGCTGGAATGAGTAAATTAAGTGTATTTGTCATCTCTAAAACAACAAATGCACTAGTAAGTGGTGCCCTAATAACAGCACTTAAATAAGCAATCATCGCCATAATAATAGTAATTTGAGGGCTAATTTGTGAATAATAATGGCTCACTTCACTGCCGATACCAGCGCCAATAGAAATACTGGGCATGAATAAACCACCAGGAATGGTGGAAGCTAGAGAACTTAGCGTTGATAGATATTTCATCATAACAAAGTCAGCACCTAGCTGATGTCCGTCTAACATTAATAACACTTCTTCACGACCAGAGCCAGCAATTTGACCTTTAGAAAGGTAGTTAAATAACGCAATAATTAAACCTAATATTAAGGCAACCATGACAACTTTAGTTTTAGTGTGTGCAATAAATTTCTTAATTAAGTAAAGAGTGGTTTTTGAGAATAAACCACCTAAAATTCCAGAAAATATCGCCAATGGTAGTAATTGCCAAATTAGTGTTAAATCAATAAAATAAGTTGACATATCATTTAAATAGACGTCATTACCACGATATATAACTGCCAATAAGTAAACCAAACCACTAATGATGGCGATTAAAATTAGTGCTTGTTTTTTGAGTCGACGGCCTATCTCTTCAAAACTAAACAAAAAACCCGCAATTGGTGCGTTAAAGGCGACAATAAGCCCAGCACTACCACCAATTGCAATAAGTGAATGGATAAGCAGTTTACGTTTGAATTTAATGAATTGATTAAAGCCAAAAAATATTGAGCCACCAATATGAATACTAGGGCCTTCAATGCCAATAGACGCACCACCAAGCATGCCCATAAAAATAAGCACAATTTTTCCAATTGCCATCCTAAATGATAAGAGTTTTTCACGTATGGATTTGTTGCGAGAATCATTGGCGGCAATTAATTGTGGAATGCCACTACCTTGAATATAGTGACAGAAATACTTAGCAATATAAACAATCAATATAAATACAACAGGAGTAATAACAAAACTTAAATAAGGCTTTGAGGCAATTAAATGCTTGAATGTGTGTTGAGCATAATCACTAGAGGTAAGGAAAAAATCAATAGCAATAACAGTGATAATACTACTTAGTATCAAGGATATATAGATTTTTAATTTATTGGGTAGTTGGTGCGAGAGATATCTTTTCAACTAAACAGTCCAGTTGATAAATAACGATCACCCCGATCGCAAACAATAGTAACAATGGTGGCATTGTTAATTTGTTTGGATAACTCAATGGCTACTGATAAAGCGCCACCAGAGGATACACCAGCAAAAATACCTTCCATTGTTGCTAAGTCCCGTGTGATTTGCTCTGCTAAAATTTGTGAAATATCTATGATAGTATCTACTTTAGATTGATCAAATATTTTTGGTAAGTATGCTTTTGACCAACGGCGAATGCCAGCAATTTGCGCGCCATCTTCAGGCTGTACACCAATAATTTTAATGGCTGGATTTTTTGCCTTTAAACTATCTGATACACCCATAATCGTGCCAGTTGTTCCCATGGCAGCGACAAAATGGGTGATTGACCCTTGTGTATCTTGCCAAATTTCTTCAGCAGTTGTATTGATATGAGCATTTGGATTATCTGGATTAGAAAATTGGTTAAGTTGTTTACCTTTACCCTGTTTTTCCATTTTATCAGCTAAATTTCTAGCGCCCTCCATGCCTTCGTTTTGAGTGACTAAGATAAGTTGAGTGCCATAAGCACTCATGGCATTACGTCTTTCTTTTGAAAGATGATCAGGCATAATTAAAATCATTTTATAACCCTTAATAGCCGCTATCATCGCAAGTGCAATACCAGTATTACCACTAGTAGCTTCAATTAAGGTATCACCAGGAGATATTTCACCCCGATTTTCACTATTTAAAACCATGTTAAGTGCAGCTCTATCTTTAACCGAACCTGCGGGGTTGTTACCTTCTAGTTTGAGTAAGATGGTATTTGATAAGTTAGGGTTGAGTCGCTTAAGTTTGACTAAAGGTGTATTGCCAATAGTCTGCTCAATGGTTAAATAATGCATAATTTTTGGATACTAAAGATGAAAAACTAATAGATTTGTTGCAACTCTTTCTTTGTTCTAAATTTTATCTCAAATTCAATATTATCTTCAGAACTACGACTAGTAACTTTACTAAAGCTGCCTCGTTTATGGAAAACGGTATTAACATAAGTAGCAAGTACATCTTTCAAAAAACTAAATATATTGAATAAAATGGTTTTTCCAAAACCATTAACACCAATAATAACGCAAAAACGAGTAATGTTAGTCATCTCAGCATTTTTTTAATAGTTCTATTTTCATATTTTTACATATTATTTAAAATAGTGTCTTTGACTTCGCTCATTACTAGGTTGATGTTAATTATTTGATTGGTGCAATGTGAAATTGCTATATCAGGGTCTTTTAAGCCATGACCTGTTAAAGTGCATACAATTTTAGAACCATTTTCAATTTTTCCGTTTTTAATGTCACGCATTGCACCTGCTAGTGAGATTGCTGAAGCTGGTTCGCAAAAAATACCTTCTTTTTCAGTGAGTAATTTTTTTGCGTTTAGAATTTCTTCATCGGTTAATGAATCAAACCAGCCGTTTGATTTTTTTTCAACTTTGTGTGCCAAATCCCAACTTTGTGGATGGCCAATACGAATAGCAGTTGCAATGGTTTCTGGGTTGTCTATCATTGCACCTTTAACAAAAGGCGCAGAGCCTGCTGCTTGATAGCCGATCATTTTAGGAATATTGTTTACTTTACCTTCTTTATGATATTCTGTATATCCCATCCAATGTGCTGAAATATTCCCTGCATTGCCCACAGGCAGGCAATGATAATCTGGCGCACAGCCAAACTCTTCTATAATTTCAAAGGCAGCAGTTTTTTGACCCTGTAGGCGAAATGGATTAATTGAATTAACAATTGATACTGGTGTATGTTCAGCCACCTCTTTAACCAAACGCATGCCATCGTCAAAGTTACCTTTAATTTGAATAATAACAGCGTCATGAATCATTGCTTGTGCTAATTTACCTAGTGCAATTTTTCCTTCAGGAATCAACACAAACGCTTTAATACCAGCACGCGCAGCGTAAGCCGCAGCAGATGCTGAGGTGTTACCTGTAGAAGCACAAATAATTGCTTTAGAACCGGATTCTACTGCTTTGGTAACTGCCATAGTCATACCTCGGTCTTTAAATGAACCCGTGGGGTTTAGACCTTCATATTTAATATAAATATCAACATCTTTACCTAATTCTTTAGGAATATTTTCTAGCCGAATGAGTGGTGTATTTCCCTCGCCTAAACTAATAATTCGAGTGCTGTCATCCACGGGAAGTCTGTCTTTATAGTGTTCAATTAAACCGGTATATCTCATTATTTTTTCCTTAATTAAGTGTTTTAACAAAAATAATTTTAACATCTTCTTGGATGTAGTCATGGGTTTGAATTTCTGCCACTGCCTTGTTCAGTTCACTAGTTTTTGTAAGATTGGTAATGATAGCAATGTGCGCGTTATTTTTCTGGTCAATTTGTTTTTGTATAACAGACTCTACACTAATGTTATGATTGGCTAAAGTTGCTGTAATATCTGCCAAAACCCCTAGTTTATCAGTGGTCAATAAACGCAAGTAGAAAATACTTTCAATATCTCCAGTGTTGCAATTTGGAATGTTTTTTAATGATTTCCAGCCTAAAATATCATGATTCACAGTGCCCTTGATAATATCAATCAAATTAGCAATAACACTACTTGCTGTTGCTTCAGCACCAGCACCAGCACCATAATAAAGCGTTTCACTAACTGCATTACCTTTGACCAATACACTGTTCATAACGCCATCAACATTAGATAGTAAATGAGTTTTAGGCACTAAAGTTGGGTGTACATACATTTGTAATTTTCCATCTAGTTTTTTAGCAATACCCAGGTGTTTAATGGTATAACCCAATTCCGTTGCAAAAGTAATATCTTCACCACTAATTTTGCTAATACCTTCAGTTGAAACTTGATTAAATTGTAACTCACAGCCAAACGCCATTGAAGCGAGGATGGCTAATTTATGTGCCGCATCAATACCTTCGACATCAAAAGTAGGGTCATCTTCGGCGTAACCCAATGCTTGCGCCTCTTTTAGAACATCTCCAAAGTCTCTACCTTTATTACGCATTTCAGTTAGAATAAAGTTACTTGTACCATTGATAATACCAGCAACTAATTCAATTTGATTGGCACTTAAACCTTGTTCTAAAATTTTTAAGATAGGAATACCACCAGCAACGGCCGCTTCAAATAAAAGATGCGTGTTGTTATCTTTTGCCAAGGCAAGTAGTTTATTGCCATGTATAGCAATTAAAGCTTTGTTGGCTGTGACAACATGTTTTCCATTTTCAATGGCTTGTTCGACCAAATCTTTAGCTAAACCTGTGCCACCCATTAATTCTAAAACGACATCAATATCATTATTATTAATAATCTCAAATGGGTCTTGAGTTAACTTAATATCCTCAGTAGGACAAATACGTATTTGGGTTGTATCTCTTACAGCTGCATGAGTGATGTTAATATTATCGCCAGATCGGCGTGTAATTTGTGCTTGGTTTTTGTTTAACACATTCACCACGCCACCACCGACAGTACCAAGCCCTAAAATTCCAATATTCACAAGTAAAATCCATATTTAATAAAACTAAAAAGGCATTATACCAATAGGATGTTTATATATAGAGCTATTGAAGGTAGCGTTGGTTTATTTATCTAAAATAATCGCTGAACATTTAAGTGGGCGCAAGTATTGATTAGGAATTTTGTGTTGATTATTAAAAAGAACAGGTGCTAAAGCTTTTAGCATATCTTCATAAATTGGTTTTTTAAAATCAATCACATCTTCAATAGGGCGCCAATAGTCTACCCATGCCCAATCATCAAATTCTACTTGTGTATGCATGTTTAGCTTGATGTTGTTTTCATTTGAGATAAGACGCAATAAAAACCAAACTTGTTTTTGACCAATACACACAGGTTTTTGTTTGTGTTTTATGTGATAATCAGGAAAATCATAACGTAGCCATTTAGGTGTTTTGGCAAGAATACTTATATGTTCAAAGGACAAGCCAATTTCTTCATTAAGTTCTCGAAAAAGTGCATCCAACTCACTCTCACCAAAATCAATGCCACCTTGTGGCAATTGCCAAGAATCTTGTTTTAAGCGTTTGGCTAGAAGCACTTGTTGTTTGTCATTAGTAATAACAATGCCAACATTAGCCCGATAGCCCTCACTATCAATCATACTGTTTTTACATCAATGATTAATCTTCGCCAGAAAATACACCTAGCAACTGCAATAAACTTAAAAATAAGTTATAAATTGAAATAAATAGTGTTATTGTTGCCATGATGTAATTGGTCTCGCCACCACGAATAATATTTGAAGTTTCAAATAAAATCAAGCCACTCATTAGTAAAATAAATACTGCAGATACAGTTAATGATAATGCTGGTATAGCAAAGAAATAAGCAGCAATTCCTGCTAAAAATGCCACAATAATACCCGTTGTTAAGAAACCAGATAAAAAACTAAAATCTTTACCTGAAGTGATGGCATAAAAAGACAATAATAAAAAGATAATCCCTGTGCCAATCATTGCTATAGCAATCAGTTCAGAGCCATTTGAAAAGGTATCTGTGTAAGCGTTAATAATAGGACCTAATGTTAGCCCCATAAAGCCTGTTAATGCGAATACTGCTAAAATTCCGTAACTCGAATTCTTAAGTTTGTTGGTTAAATACAGTAAGCCAAAATAACCGCCAAAAGTGATTAAAAGGCCAAAATGTGGCAGATTTAAGGACATAGCAAGATAAGCCATTAGCCCGCTAAATAATAAGGTTGTAGAAAGCAATTGATATGTATTTTTTAAAATGCTATTGGTGCTAATACCACGTGTTTGAGTGTTGACGTTTGTATTCATGATTTAATTCCTTATTTGAAAGCGTAAAATACAGCTATTTTACAGCAAAAATAAATGTATGAAACTGGTTTTAGGTTTAGGAAAAACAGGTTTTTCAATCGCTCGTTTTTTATCAGAACAAAATATTGATTACAAAATTGCTGACAGCCGCACCAATCCACCTTTATTATCTAAATATCCTGACGCGTTTTCAAAATCACTTCTTACTCTCGGATCTTGGACATTAGATTTATTAAAAAAAGTTGATGAAATTTTCATCTCTCCTGGTATTGCCCAAAACGAGTCCATTGTTATTTGGGCAAAAGAGCAAAATATTCCCGTTATTAGTGATATAGAGTTATTCTCAAGATTTGCAAAAGCACCCATTATTGGTATTACTGGCTCTAATGGAAAGTCAACAGTTACACAACTATTGACACAAATGATTATTAATGCTGGCATGCAAGTTGCTATGGGCGGCAATATTGGTACGCCCGTATTAGATTGTTTAAATGAAAAAATAGAATATTATGTATTAGAACTATCCAGTTATCAGCTAGATTATAGCCATCATCTAAATTTAATAGTAGGTGTTGTACTTAACATAACTCCTGATCATCTTGATCGGTACCAAAATTTTAAACATTACATCAATTCTAAATTAAGCCTATATCAACATTGTCAACACTTAGTGATTAATTTAGATGAACCACTCACACCCCCAAAAGTAAATGCCAAGTGTTTTGGTATTAGCATACCCAAGCAGGCAGATGATTTTGGTACAGTCACTTGTCATGATACCTACTATCTACTCAAAGGCGACAATGTGCTAATGAGCATTAACGAAGTGCAATTGATTGGCGAACACAATACAAGAAACATACTTGCAGCTCTTGCCTTAGGTGACCAAATCAGACTGCCAATAATATCCATGATACAAAGTATTAAAAACTTTAAAGGACTAGAACACCGACTTGAGTGGGTAGCAAAAAAACAAAATATTGATTATTACAACGACTCAAAAGCTACTAACGCAATTTCCACTATAACAGCAATCCAAGCCTTAATGCGCAAACATCAAAACATTGTATTAATCCTAGGCGGCATTGCAAAACAAGAAAACTATACTCCATTATTTAAGCTTATTAATAAAAGCATTACTAGCGTTATTCTTATAGGGCAAAGCGCTCAACAATTTGAGCAAGAAATTAATACGAATACCAGCCATGCTAAAACCATGAAAGATGCAGTTAATGTCGCCCATTCAATGATTAATAATGGCACAATTTTGTTATCTCCAGGGTGTGCTAGTTTTGATATGTTTGATGATTTTGAGCATCGTGGGAGGGCGTTTAAAGAGTGTGTATTTAGTATAATTTAGACATTAAAAAAAGCTTTCACTGAGGGAAGGGCTTTGGTTGTTATAAAAAACGTTGCCTATGAAAAATATATTTCATTGATATGAAAAGTAAAATCTAAGAGATAGTTGCTTACAATCGGCCTAAATTGTAACTTGAAAAAGTTATAAAATTGTATTTTTTCAAAAAGACAAGCAATAATGCATAATTAATTTTAGAATGCACAAATTGCTAGAGTGTACTTTAATCTGCATCAAACGCAAAATGCAAGATTTTTAAAAATTTCTTGTTAGTTTTTTTACGCTTAAGTTTTCTATTATATTTTTATTTTATATACTTTCTTCACTTGTTAGTATTATACGCTGGTGGTAGTTAAAAAAATATTAGACTTAGATTTAGGTAGTAATTCTATCTACTAGGCATTGATGGGTGAAATAAATTATAGATTTTGGTTTACATGTTTTTAATAAAGTTGTGAAAAAATACCCAAACCTAAAAACACCGAGACATGAGTTTACAGCGTTGAGCAAGGCGTAAGTAAAAAATGATACATTATTTAATCTAATTTAATTTATTACCACAAGAATTAAGTGACAATTTTGACAAAGAAGAACTACTTAATGAACTGGGTAATCCTTATGAATTACACATTGGTGTGTTAATTTCAGAATATAGTACTATTAATATTTCCTAGCCTTTAATTGTTGAATATCAAAAAAACAACGCAGTCATTATTTTTTGTAATAAAAAATATTTGCCATATTTCACTATTTTACCAATTATCGAGGATAATAATTTACATCAAAAAATTCTTTAATAATAAATCAGTATCACACAACCTGTGCATAAAAGTTTGTGTAAATAAATCGTACAACAAAAAATCATAAATCAAGCTAACAAACTTAAATAATTTGGACGGATTAAGGTTTTTATTGGAAAAGAGTCAATCCATCGAAAAAACTCCAGGACAAATATCATTCTTTTGGCTAGAAAAAATGGTAAAAACCTAGAAGGCTTTAAGTGGGGTGATTGTAACCAACTACCATTTAAATGAAAATCACAACTATTTTGAGATTTGTTTTATGAATTGATAAATGTAACTACTTTGACAGGACTAGGGCTTTTTAAAATAAAGACGTATTTTTCACTTTTTAGCCAAGTATTTTGGCGTTTACATAATTTGCGGGTGGCAATGATGGCTTTTTCTATCATTTCTGCTTTGTCTATTTTACCGTTTAAATATTGCCATGCTTGGCGATAGCCGACACAGCGGATGGCAGGCAGGTTTTCGTGAAGGTTTGGATTCTGTTTGAGATGTTTTACTTCATCTAAAAAGCCATGTTCCATCATTGATAAAAAACGTTCTTCAATGCGTTGATGTAATTCGCTTCGTTCTGGCATGAGGATTATTTTTTTAATAGGGTGGTTAATAATAGGTTTTTTGTTACCTTGTAGTTTGCTGAGTGTTTTGCCACTTAAGTCAAATACTTCCAGTGCACGCGTGATTCTTTGTGCATCATTTGGGTGGATTCTATTGGCAGCTTGAAGATCAATTCTTTTTAGATCTCGGTGTAGTTTAATTGTACCTTTACTTTTAAGTAATTGGTTAAATTTTTCTTTGGATTCTGGGGTTGATTCTGGTAATTTGGATAGACCATATTCTAATGCGTGAAAATAAAATGACGTACCACCTACCAAAATTGGTAATTCGTTATTGGCAAAAGCGGTTTTTATTTGTGCATTAGCATTGCGAGCAAAGTTAAAGGCTGAGTATGAATCTTCTGGGTTGCAAATATCAATTAAGTGATGAGGGTATTTTTTTAAGGTTGCCTTGTCTGGTTTTGCAGTACCAATATCCATGCCTTTGTAAATAAGGGCAGAGTCAACGCTAATGAGTCGAGTTTTGAATTGTTGGCTTAGTTTAATGGCTAAATCAGTTTTTCCTGAGGTAGTTGGACCCATTAAAAATATCACGGTTTTGTTGATTTTGATTGGCATAAAAAGCTTTTAATTACTGAGCATTAATGGAACATAACCTGCATTATAATGTCAGCACAAAATTTATTAGATACAAACATATGTTTACAATTGAAAATCAAGTTAGTGGTAAAGTTTTCCAAACCAAGGGTAAAGACAATATTCTAAATGATGCGTTGGCTCGTGGGTTAAATTTTCCTTATGGTTGTCAAAAAGGTTTTTGTGGTAAATGTAAGGCGATTATTATTGAGGGTGAGGTTGGTTACGTAGGTGAAATACCTTCTGGTATTACTCCAGAAGAAGTGGCAGAAGGTATGGTTTTATTGTGCCAATGTAAGGCTAAATCTGATGTTACTTTGGTGGTGGCTGAGTTAGATAGCGTTGCAGATATTGAAGTGAGAACTTTTCCTTGCAAGGTACGAAGTATCAAGCATTTTAATCATGATGTGGTACAAGTGTTTTTAAAGATTCTTGGTTCTGAGTCGTTGCAATATTTGGCAGGACAGTATATTGATTTAATTCATCCTGATTTTGAACCCCGTGCTTTTTCCATTGCTAATGCGCCTAGTAATACTAGCTTGATTGAGCTCCACGTGCGTTTAATTGAAGATGGTAAATTTACTAATTTTATCTTTAATGAGTTGCAAGAGAAATCACTACTTAAAATTGAAGGACCAAAGGGAGATTTTTATTTTAGAGAGAAAAGTAAAAAATCCATTATTTTAGTGACAGGTGGGACTGGTTTTGGCCCTGTGAAAGCCATGATTGAGCATGCAATTGAAACTAAATCTAGACGAATGATTCATATTTATTGGGGCGTAAGAGATGAGAAGGGTTTGTATACTGATTTGCCTGAACAGTGGGCCAAAAGCCATGAAAATATTAGTTTTATTCCTGTATTATCACAAGCGAATAGTGCTTGGAAAGGAAGAACTGGTTATGTGCACGAAAGCGTGTTGGCTGATTTTGAGCATTTAGTAGATTATGAAGTTTATGCTTGTGGTCCGCCAGCAATGGTTAAAGCCGCATCAAATACGTTTGTGAAACGAGGTATGTTTAAAGAAAACTTCTTTTCTGATGCTTTTGAATTTTCCTTTGAGGGTAATACGTTATGAGTAATATGCAACAACATTTAATCGAACAATTAAAAACAGCATTAGATCCAAATCATCTTGAGGTAATTAATGAGTCTCATAATCATTCTGGATCTGCTAGGGAATCCCATTTTAAATTAATTATTGTGAGTGATTATTTTAACGATTTTAAATTAATTGAAAGACATCGCTTTATTAACCGGTTACTTAAAGAGGAAATGGGTCATATTCATGCATTGGCAATGCATACTTATACGATCGATGAGTGGCGGATGAAAAATAGTATACCAGATTCGCCTAAGTGTGTAGGCGGTTCAAAATTTTAAAGTTTTTTAAACGGTTTTTTTATCTTTCATTCTTATTGTTTACTGCTTGTGAAGGTGCGACAGTTTCAACGATTATTGTAAAAGTAACGCCAAAACCAGTTCAAATTAATACCAACGACTTGGTTGTCGAAAAAGACCTTTGGAGCTATATTGCTAATCGCTATACGTTACATGCACCTAGTCAAAAGGAATTGTTCTGGCATATTGATTGGTTTAAAAAAAATCCTGATTATTTAACTCGTGTTACCAAGCGTGCAAAACCTTATTTGTATTTAGTGAAAACAGAAGTAGAACGTGCTGGATTACCCATTGAAATCGTCTTGTTGCCCATTGTTGAGTCGGCTTATTATCCATTTTCTTATTCACACGGTGCAGCCTCAGGTTTGTGGCAGTTTATTCCTTCGACTGGAAAGTTGTATGGTTTGCAAAACAACTGGTGGTATGATGCGCGTCGTGATGTGTTGGCTTCAACTAAGGCGGCCGTTAAATATTTGAAAAATCTTAACAAACTATTTAATGGAAATTGGCTATTAGCAATTGCTGCTTATAATTCAGGTCCTGGACGCGTACAAAAAGCCATTGCTAAAAACAAACAACAAGGCAGGCCGACTGATTTTTGGCACTTAGACTTGCCAAAAGAAACCAGAGGTTATGTGCCAAGATTATTGGCAATGGCGCAACTCATTAAGCATCCTAAGAGATATGGGCAAATAATTACAACAGTTAGTAACACACCTCAAGTGCAAGCTATTAAGCTTGATTCGCAATTTGATTTGGCATTAATTTCTGAGTGGGCACAGCTAGATTTAGAGCAATTGTATACTTTAAATCCAGGACTTAAACGCTGGGCAACGCCAAGTGATGGGGGTTATAATTTATTATTGCCAATTGATACAATTGCAACTTTTAAAAAGAATTTAGCCAAACATTCTAAAGAAGCTATAGTGAAATGGGTACGTCATCAGATTAATCAAGGTGATAGTTTAAGCAAGATTGCCCATCAATTCAACACTACAATAAGTCAGATTAAGAGTGTGAATAATTTGCACGGTAATGTGGTTAAAGTAGGCAAATACTTGATTGTGCCAATTCCACAAAAAAATGACCAGTATTGTTCATTGTCAGAAGCGCAAAAAGAAGTGCAAAGAATGAATGCAAAAAAAATGGGCGTTAGAATTGTTCATACTGTTATTAGTGGTGATAGTTTATGGAGTATTGCCAAACAGTACAATACTCATGTGGGTAGTATCGTAAAGTGGAATCATATTACTAAAAACAAACCACTTCAAGTGGGTAAAAAGTTGATATTATGGCAGTATAATTCAACCAAACCTAAAGACTTATCAAAGCTAATGAATGTGGGTATAAATATTGATAGAAAGATTATTTATTACGTTAAAAGTGGTGATAATTTATCCACCATTGCACATAAATTTAGTGTGCAGATTAGTCAGCTTAAAAAATGGAATCAGTTGACGGATAAAAAACCACTACAGCCTAAACAAAAATTAATCATCATTGTTAACGTTGTTAACTCTAATATGAAATAAAAATATGAATGCACTACCGATTAATAAAATAATGTTAGCAAGTGTTGCCTTTGCATTCATGAATTGGAAAAAAATACTAGAAATTTCTATTCTACCAGTATTAATCTCCATTCCTTTTTTAACAATTTTGCCTGATATGTTCAACATAATGAACAACGTCTTTAGCAATAAGGGGTTTGCTGATATTCAGTTGCCCGATAATATGATGATATATTTATTACTGTTTTGTTATGGCTATTTAACACTTTCAATCAATGTGTATCGCTTGGTTATTTTGGGTCAAAATAGCGTTTCTGGGATTGTTCCAGAACTTAATTTTAATAAAATTATCCGCTTTGTTGGGTTGACTCTGTTTATTGGCTTGGTGACTATGGCACCAGTAATTATCAGTGGCATTGCTTTTTTGCAGTTAATTATGTATTTTTTGGTTATTCCAATTGCTTTGAATTTTATTAACATTGCTATTGATCAGCCTTCAAAATATAAATGGCATTTGAATTTTTTTTCTCAAGCTAATTTGTTCTTTTTACAGATTGTTTTGCCAGCATTGGCGAGTATGATTTTTTCATTCCTTGTGTCACTAATTGGACTTCCTGATATATTAGGGTGGGTGGTTAAAATAATTGTATTTTATTGGACATTGATTAGCTTGGCATTGTGTTACCAGATTATTGTTAAATAACAATGTTAAAACTTGAGGCTAAAGCCTTTAGCGTAGCGCATATCAAATATAGCGCGATTAAGTTTTTCGTGTGCAATTGATTTTGTCAATTTTTTATAAACTTTAACAAAATTCTTAAGTCGTTTTTGCTGTTTTTGATAACCTAATATGACTTTAATATGAGGTTTAATAAAAAGAGTATCAATATTAGTTTTTAAGATAGATGCAATAATCATTGGTTTGATAATAGCTTGGTAAGTTTGATAATTGTCAAATAGAGCTTTTGTAATGTTTTTATTATGTGCTGAAATGGCAATGATGGCATCTGATTTTATCATTTTATTGGGTGTAAATAACTCACCCTTAGTGGAGATATAACCTTGGCAAATTTGTGTTTTAACATCATTCTGGCAGTTTTTATTTTTCCAACGCATACTAATTTGCTGCGTACTTATTTTTATTTTTATGAAATTCCAAAAAAGACGCTTTACTTTTGCATTTGCCACCCATGGATGGTGTTCTAATTCGTGTTTAATTTCGTGTAAATTTAGTTGGTATGTTTCAGTGATTAATGGAGATATATGCTGTTCTAATGCTTGCTGTGTGACTGGAAAATTTTTATCAATCTCCCAATTAATATCAACTTTTAAGAACTCGATTGGATGGGTGTTTTGTACACCCCATGTAATGAGCACTAATAAAAAAATCATAGACAATAGTTTGAATATGATCTGATAAATAGATTTTTTGCGTCTATTTCTACGTTTATATTTCATTAATAATTGCCACGACCAGTTTATTAAAACTCATGCCCATTGCTTTTGCTGCCATAGGAACTAATGAGTGTGATGTCATACCTGGAACGGTGTTAATCTCTAATAAATAAGGCTTATTGTGTTGATTAATAATAAAATCTACTCTCCCCCATCCTTTAGCATTAATAGCAAAAAATGCTTTAAGTGCAATGACTTGTAATACTTGCTCTTGGGATGAACTTAAACCACAAGGGCATAAGTATTGAATTTTATTCGAGTGGTATTTTGATTCATAATCGTAAAAACCTTGGTCAGTTATAATTTTAACAACAGGTAAGGCTTTATCGCCCAAAATTGCCACTGTGTATTCGTCACCTTCAATCCATTGTTCAATTAAAGCATGTGAGTTGTATTGCCAAGCAAGCATTAATGCGTTATTTAATTGTATTTGACTATCAACTTTACTAATACCAATACTAGAGCCCTCTAAAGTGGGCTTAACCATCCAAGGCAGTGGGAAGTCAATGGGCTCAATGGGTTTATGAATACTTGCAACAATAGAGGGTGCAAGCGTAAGATTATGCTGTTTCCAAATGATTTTAGTACGTGCTTTATCTATGCCATTATGACTAGCATTTGAGTCAGACCCTGTATAACGAATACATCGATTTTCTAGTTGTTTTTGGATATACCCGTCTTCACCACCACGACCATGCAAAACAATAAACGCTTGATCAAACTCTTGTTGCCAAAGTTCTGATAAGTTGTACCCATGCCAATCAAATTCAAAGCAATTAATATTTTGGTTGATCAGTGCTTGGTAAACGGCTTCACCGCTTTTAAGAGAAACTGCTCTTTCTGCTGAATTTCCACCCATTAGCACTGCAATCATTTAATCACCACTTCTAACTCTAAATCAATACCAAAATTTAATTTTACGGTTTGTTGGATGTAAGTAATTAAATTTATGATGTCAGCACTACTGGCTTTATTTTGATTGATAATAAAATTAGCGTGTTTGTCTGATACACAAGCACCACCTATACAAATACCTTTTAATTGACTTTGTTCAATCAATTTTGCTGCAAAATTATTTTTTGGATTCTTAAACACACTACCACAACTTGCCTTACCAATTGGTTGGTGTTGATTACGCTTATTTAATAATTGCTTAATATTTTGCTGAGGCTCTTTTTGGTTAAATTCCAATGTTGCATTAATAAAGTATTCATTGGCGTACTGAGCATGAACATATCGATACCCAATGTCAAAATTATCTTTCGTTCGTTTAGATATAACACCTGACTGGTTAATGGTAGTGGCACTAACAACGTATTGCCAGAACTCTGAGCCAAATGTGCCTGCGTTCATCATCAGTGCTCCGCCGACAGTACCTGGAATGGCAGATAAAAACTCACAACCATATAAATGGTTTACACGGCACAATCTAGATAGTTTTGCTAGTGTTATACCTGCCTCAGCATAAAGAGTATTTTTTTCAATGTTTATTTGTTTTAGGTTGCTTAATTTTATTACTACACCTTCAAAACCTTGATCACGTACAATTAAATTACTACCCAATCCTAAAAATAACAATGGTTTAGTATTGGCTTTTAGAAAATTAGATAAATCAGTGACATCATTGGGAATAAAAAAATCTTGCGCCAATCCACCTGTTCTAAATGAACAGTGTAAACTCATAGGTTCGTTATGCAATAGCAAAATAGCTATCTTTAAATATAGTTGGACTTTAGTAAATCGGGCAGAATATGAATATCTCCCGCACCTAAAATTAATAATATATCGTTGTTATTAACAATGCTAGGTAGTACAGTTAAAATTTCTTTTGGATTTTTTATCACCATTGGGTTTAAGCCAGAGCTTCTTCTAATTGCATTAGCCAAAGTGGAGGAATTAATATGGGCAATAGGCTTTTCTTGGGCTGGATATATGTTTAACAATATGAGTATATCAGCGCTACTGAGCGTGTAAACAAAATCATCAAACAAATCACGCGTACGAGAATAGCGGTGTGGTTGGAAAATAACAACTAAACGTTTATCTTGATAAGTGTTTTTAAGAGATTCAAACACAGCACTAATTTCTTTTGGATGATGAGCATAATCATCAAATAAAGACACTTGAGCATTATTGATATTTAATTTTCCATGATGATCAAGCCGTCTAGCAACACCAGAAAAATTAGCTAATGCTTTTTGAATAATGTTAGTTTTAATATTAAGTTCACAGCAAATACCAATCGCTGCTAATGTATTAAGAATATTATGCTTGCCAATTAAATTTAACTTGATAGGGATTTGTTTTGTATATTTATCATAAATAACATCAAAATACATTTGCATACCCACTTGTTTTACGTTAACGGCTTGAATATCAGTACCATTATTAAAACCATATGTAATTAGTGGACGATGAATGCTGTTTAATATCTCGTTCACTCCTTCATCATCTGCACACATAATACAAGCACCATAAAATGGTAAATTAGCACTAAATTTAATAAAGGCATCTTTTAAGTTTTGGTAATCATTGTCATAAGTCACCATATGATCATAGTCAATATTAGTAATCACGCTTAGCATGGGTTGTAAGTGCAAGAATGAAGCATCAGACTCATCCGCCTCAGCAATTAAATAGTCACTTTCACCCAATTTGGCATTAATCCCACTTGAATTTAATATCCCCCCAATAATATAAGTCGGGTCAAGTTCAGCCACATTAAGTATGTGAGTGATAATACTGGTAGTTGTTGTTTTTCCATGAGTACCTGCAATTGCAATGCCAAATCTAAAACGCATTAATTCTGCCAACATTTCCGCGCGAGGCACAACTGGAATGTTAAGTTGATGTGCTTTTATTACCTCTAGATTGTTATCCTTAATCGCACTAGATACAACTATCACTTGTGCATTTTTTATATTATCTTGATGGTGCTTATGGTAAATTTGACATCCCATTTTTTCTAATCTATCGGTGATTTTATTTTGGCTAATGTCTGATCCAGACACGCTATAATTAAGGTTATGCAACACCTCAGCAATGCCACTCATGCCTGAACCGCCAATACCAACAAAATGAATATTATTCATTCTAGATTTAAACACCATACGCAAATCTTTCATTATTCTGTCACTGTAATGATACTAAAAACTTGAATACCATTACCTTTACCAAATTCAGTTAGTCCCTCGCCAGTAGTGGCAGTAATGCCTACATCTTCAAGTGTAATATTCAGCAATTTAGAAATATTAAACTTCATTTTTTCAATCATGGGAGAAATTTTAGGATATAAACACTCAATGGAAATAGCAATATGTTGAATTTTACAGTGGTTCAAATCGTTAAATGCCAATCTTAAATATTCAGCACTATCAGTCACACCCTGCTTGCATAAAACATCTGCTTTAGCGCCCAATACATTAACGCCAGTAATAGAAGAAATTGCATTTGTGATTGAATGAAAAATTACATCACCATCACTATTAGCATCAAGACCTTTTGGATAATCAAACACAACACCAGCTAAAACAAGTGGTTTATTTGTATCACAAAATGCGTGAGAGTCTTGTCCTAGTCCAGTATTTATTTTCATTTTTGATGTTGGTTTAAGTAAAAATTTGCCAATATTAAATCTTCTGGGTTGGTAACTTTAATATTACTTTTACTAGATTTAACCAAAATTGATTCAAGTCCTAAATGTTCAATAGCACTGGTTTCATCGGTGATATTAATACCATCCTTGATGGCAGTATTTAAGGCTTTTAATAATACGCTAAAACGGTACATTTGTGGCGTTTGAGCTTGCCAAAGATTTGATCTGTCAATGGTGGTATTGATAATATTATTGTCAGCTTGTTTAATGGTGTCAACAACTTTAGTTGCAAGTAATCCCCCAGTTGCGTGGTGTTTGAGCTGCTTCATTAAATTGATTATTTCTGATGCTTTAACACATGGACGGACACTATCGTGAACCAATACCCAATCATCATCTTTAGCAAAATCTATGAGTGCTTTTAGCGCATTGAGAACAGAGTACATGCGCTCTTTACCGCCCGTGACTATGGTTAGTAATTTTGGGTGGTTATTAAAGGCTGATTTAGCAAACAGATGGTCTTTATTTTTAATGGCAATAACACAGCTCTTGATTTGATTAATACTAAGTAAGGTTTTTAAAGTTTGGTCAAGTATAGTTAATCCATTGTCTAATTTTAGATATTGTTTTGGTTGTTCATTAAGACCGTCCTTTTCAGGGTGCATACGTACACCTACACCACTAGCAGGGATGATTAAATAATAATGGCTAGGCATTTTTTCTTTAATTAAGGTTTATCTTGATTGGTTAATTTGGTAATACTTTTCACCCTCTTTTAGCAACCCAAATTTATATCTAGCAATAGATTCTAAAATTTCCATATTAGCTTCTGATTCAGCTTCAAGCTTAACTGATAACTGTTTATTTTTCTCATCAAGTGTTTGATTGATTGAAATATTTTGGTTAATAATTTGCCGTTTATCATACAGTATGAAAGGAAAATTATTAACCAAAAAGCTTTGACGAATAAGTGTGATTAATAGTACTAAAAGAATAATTGTTATTTGATAGTTATAAAAAAATCCAAATAATTTATTTGGATTTTTTTTCAGCCCTTTAACAGACTGTATAAATGCTTTGATGTTCAAGTTAATGAGTAATAGTATTAGCCATCAGAGAGCTGAGCGCTATCTTTTGAATCTTGGACGAACATCCAAATGGTGCCGCCAATAATATAAATCATAGATGTAATAACTGCAAATGCTGAAACATATTCAGCCGTGCCGGAGATGATACCAATATAGGATAGGATGATTAATGCTAATGGTAATACCAAAGTTACAACTAAAGTGCTTAACATAAGAATATTGCCTCTTACGTTATTATTATCAACTGTTGAACTCATTTTCTTATTTCCAATACTTAAAATAATAAATCAGCAACATTATAGCATAGCTCTTTTGTTTGTAATATTGATACAAATCAATTTTTTATTAAAATGGTGTTAGAAATTTTGTCATGTATTGTTCTATTGTCTTTGTTAAATAATTGATATAAAAACCCAAGGCCAAAAATAGTAAAAGAAAAAATTGCGCTAATGAATCGAATAAATGCTTGTTTGTGAGTGATATTATTGCCACTCATTTGTTTAATTTGAAACTTCCAAGCCTTCATGCCCAATGTTTGCCTACCTTTAACCCACGACCAAGTAAAGTATAGATAAGTTATTGGTATTGTTACTACATAAAATAAAGTATTGCCATTTGGTGCTTTGGTATTAAAAAAAACAATAATAATGACCCCAGTGACAAAAAACATTAAAGAAAACACCAAGAAAATATCATAGGACATAGCACCTAGTCTACGCAATAAAGACACATTAGATTTCATTAAATACACCTAAGTAATAAATTTGGATTAACTGTAGTTTGATTGAGATAAATGCCCCAATGTAGGTGAGGACCTGTGGCACGTCCAGTTTGACCAATGGTGCCAATTTTATCCCCTTGATTAACCAGCTGGCCTTGTTTAACTAAGTATTTATTCATGTGAATATAAACACTAATTAACCCTTGTCCGTGATCAATGAATACGGTATTACCATTAAAGAAGAAACACCCTGTGAGTATCACTATACCGTCTGCTGGTACGTGTATTGGTGTATCTACACTGCCTGAAAAATCTAGTCCTGTGTGCGCTCGACGTAGTTGTTCATTATAGAAACATTTAAGCCCAAAGGGGCTGGTAATAACACCTTTTACAGGTCGAATAAATTGTCCATTAAATAAAGATTTTTTAGAAAATAGCTTCCTTGTTTTCAGCAAAATAGGGCGTTCACGTTTAATTCTCTCCATGTGTTTAAGATTTGGATTGACGTATTTTTTCTTTTTGTCAGTAAGAGTGATGTGTTGTTCTTTATAGTGATGCCCATATACTGTAAATGTGATTTTTTGAGTGAAAAAACCTTTAATAGTGATATATTTCTCTCCCACTTCTGAGAGTAGTGGTATGCCTATCAATGCTTGCCAGTATTGGTTTTTGATATACTGAGTGTAGATAGGAATATTACTATAAAAAGCCTTTGGATTTGAATGGTTGCTTTGAAAATCAACCACAGCAATGCCGCCAGGTATGGGTGTATTTTCAATGTTGATATTAGCCAATGTAATATTGGATAATGACAGTAAGATGATGAAGTTAATTTTTTTCAATTTTTTTAATATTAGAATATAGTTTTCCATCAGCTAATTGAGTGGTAATGGCTTGATTAATTTTAATATCAGTTATTGAAGATAATATTTGATTTTTTGCATTAGTGGTAATGCTAAACCCTCGCGAAAGTGTATTAAGTGGTGACAAATGATGGAGTGAGTTAGCTTGAATGGATAATGTGGTTTTATGCTTATCGGTCAAAGTGGCTATTGCTTTTTTAAGTTTTTCGTTTGCTAAATATAAAGCGCTATTATTAATGTTAATTATTTGTTTGATTTGATGTTTGAGTTGAGCAAAAGATACTTGGTTTAAAATCTTAATATGTTTTATGGCTTCAATAGGGGAGTGCTGTTTTAAGGCAGAAAATATCGAGTTAAGTTTGGCATTATTCAATACAAGTGTTGATTTTACATGATTGTTAAGATTGATGCTTACATGGTCAAGTTTTTGACTAAAAAAAGCAATTTGTTTATTTGAGATTGGTATTCTTAATTTAAGTTGATTAAGAACAGATTGATAATCATGCAAAGTTTGTTGATAAGATTGATGTAATCGCATATATAACTTATCAGTATTGGCGAGTAATTCTAGTCGATCAGGTGTGACTAACATGGCAGCAGCACTTGGTGTAGGTGCACAAATATCACAGACAAAATCAGAAATTGTGGTATCAGTTTCATGGCCAATTGCACTAATAATTGGAGTGCTTGCCTTGAAGATTGCTCTTGCTAGTGTTTCTTCATTAAACGCCCATAAGTCTTCTAATGAGCCACCACCTCGGGCAATAATAATAACGTCACACTTGCCTGATTGGTCAGCTGCATTTAAAGCATTTGTGAGTTTTTTCACTGAGCCTTGACCTTGAACCATTGAATCAAATAATAAAATATCAGAAAAGGGATAACGGTTATTCAATACTTTAATAATGTCTTGAATAACCGCACCTGTTGATGAAGAAATAACACCAATGGTGTTAATAATATTAGGCAATGGTTTTTTATGAATGTTGTCAAATAAGCCTTCATTAACAAGCTTATTTTTTAGTTGCTCAAAGGCAAGGTTTAAATTACCAATACCTACGGGTTCAAGATGTTGTATGATGAGCTGAAAATTACCTCGTGCCTTGTATAAAGTAGGTGTGACGTGAACTAAAACTTCCATGCCATTTTTAGGGTTAAACTTAATATGACGCTGATTAAACCGAAATAAAACACAGTACACTTGGGCTTTACTGTCTTTTAGAGAAAAATACCAATGACCTGATTCTGGGCGTGTTAAATTGGATATTTCTCCTTGTAACCAACAAGTAGGAATTTTATCCTCAATGGTCTTATTGCATAAGAACAAAAAATTAGAGATCGTGTAAATTTCATCAATATTAAACATGATCTAGTTTTGTTTTAAGAGGGTAAATACTGTACCTGTACCATCATCTTCGTACGGGCAAAATTATAAAGATCATTTCGAACATAATTGATTATATTTGAGCCAAATAAACTACTGTGAGAATGTAGGTATGAACCTTAAAGGCTTTTTAATCGGCTCTTGAAACATGATTTATCGGGGGGGTTGCTGCTTTTAAATAATGCTTTGTCATACTCGTTTATCATGTCGCTATTCAAGAAAATAAATGGGTGAAAACCACGTTTTTTTAAAAATGTCTTGAATATTATAAAGGCGTAAACACAAAAACCCTCTTTTAAATGGATTTTGTAAAATTTTAAATACTAATTTTACAATGCTTTAATTTGTGCATTTAAGCGTGATTTTTTTCTTGCCGCCTGGCTTTTGTGCATTAAGCCTTTGTTTACTGCTTGGTCAATTATTTTTTGCATGATGCTAAAACCGCTTTGTGCTTGTTCTTTGTTGCCCGCTTCTAAAGCGTAAGCAACTTTTTTAATAAAAGTACGAACTTTAGCGCGAATTTGTGAATTGTGTTTGTTACGTTTGACTGCTTGTCTTGCGCGTTTTCTAGAACCTGCTGAATTGGCCATTATTAAGAGAAATATAAAATATATTAAAAGCATAATTATAAAGTCTTAGATGCTAAAAGTCTAGAGAGTGTTAGGATTATTTATTCAATCCCTCTAATGAGCTAATCAAATTAAGTATCTTTTTCTTATTAAATAGTAAATGCCAAGTTTTACCACCTTGGGATTTCCACAAAGATACCGCCCGAATACCTGCTAATAGCAACGCTCTAATGTGGTTTGTAGTATGTTTATTGGATAAGTAGATTTGTTCACCATTGATCATAATTCTAGGATTCAAACCACCCAAGGTTGACTTATAAAGTTGAGCCAAACGTGCTACTGAATTTGCATGAGAAATCTCGAAGAATTCTTGATTTTTAATCAAGTCAATTTCCAAAGTGATTTGATTGAGTAGTGTTTGATTTTTCATCAATTTCTTTTCAAGGTTGATTAAAGCCAATGCATAAAGAATGACTTGTTGTATACGTTTAGTTTTATTACCCAATACAACTTTTAACGCAGCGATACCAACCAACAAATCTTGCTTAGAATTAAACACCTCTTCAAGTTTGGTGCTACTGGTTATAATACTCTTTAAGCTAGCTTGATTACTATTTGCATCACAAGCGCCCGTTGAAGCGAGTTGATCAACCAGCGTTGTGGTTTGTAGTATACTGGCTAGTGCCAAGGTTTGGTTGCGTAATTTATTCATTATAGTCTGAACTCAATAATTGCACCACCAAGACAAGTTTTATTATCATAAAAAACAATAGATTGCCCTGGGGTAATTGCACGTTGAAGTTGCTTGAAAACAACTTTTATTTGCTTGTTGTCATTTTGGCTAATCATACAAGATTGTGATTGCTGACGGTAACGTATTTTGGCACTACACATCAGTGGTAATGTTGGTGGTGTGCTAATCCAATGAGGCTTGGAGGCGCTTAAAATTTGGTGGTATAACAGTGCATGATTACCTTGTACAATCATCAGCTCATTACGTTCAATACATTTATCTGCTACAAACCAAGGCTCACCTGATTTGCCAAAACCACCACCAATCTTTAAGCCTTTGCGCTGACCTATAGTATAAAAAGCTAATCCTTGATGATGTTTAATAAATTGTCCTTGTTCATCCACAATATCGCCTTGTTGTTTTGATAGATAGGTTGCTAAGAATTCAGAAAAATTGCGTTCACCAATAAAACAAATACCCGTTGAATCTTTTTTGTTAGCAGTAACAAAGCCATTTTCTATGGCAATATTGCGTACGTCAATTTTATTAATTTCACCCAATGGAAATAGGCTTTTTGAGAGTTGATATTGGTTTAAAAGATGCAAAAAATAACTTTGGTCTTTACTATCATCCAAACCTGTTTTGAGTTGATAAGTGCCATTTTTTTCAGCAATACGAGCATAATGTCCCGTAGCAATTTTATCTGCACCTAGTGATAGTGCATGTTCTAAAAATACTCTAAATTTAATTTTTTGATTGCACAAAACATCAGGGTTAGGCGTACGACCTTTTTTATGCTCTTTGAGAAAATGGATAAACACATCGTTCCAATAGTCTGCTGAGAAGTTAACAGCGTGTAATTTTACGTCAAGTTTGTCAGCTATTTTTTGTGCATCAGATAAGTCTTGTTCGACGCTACAATACCCGCTTTTGTCATCCTCTTCCCAATTTTTCATAAACAATGCTTCAACTTGATAGCCTTGTTTAAGTAATAATAGTGTGGCTACTGAGGAATCAACTCCACCTGAGAGTCCAACTATAATTTTAGTATTTTTATTCAAATTTTTCATATGCCAAAACAATACATTGTACTAACTTGTGTCTGATGATGTTTTTTGATTCGAAATGACAAAATAAAATTTTATGTTTATTTTTTTGCACTTTTATTATGTGTAACAAACTTGATTGTGCTTGTGTAAATCAATTTGAGTTACATCACCAGTAATTATCATTTTTGAACCAAACCCAAGTCGGATTAAAAATATTTTTATTTACTCTATAGCGATGTTTTGAGCCTCATTTAAAATAATAAATGTTTCATTTAAAGACCTACCACACATAAACGTCAGTGGCGTGATTTAAATCACGTTTTTATCTAGTAGGTTGATGATTTTTCAAAGTTCATCATTTTGTATATGTGTAAATAAGGATCAATTCTTTCATTCATATCGCTAGGTAAAAACCCAAATTTTTACTCTGTTTCAACCATAGGATGCACTAAAACTAGTCTACGTACATCAGATTTTTCTAGCGCTTCAACAATACATGCTACTGCAAGATAGCTCTTACTAGTACCAAAAGTACAATTTTGATTTTTAATAGCGTTTAACGTAATTTTGTTGGTTGATGTTTTGCATATGGATAAATAGGTCCTAGTGTTACTTTACGCTTAGTTTTTATACTAATAATCTTGCTTGATGAGTCAGAATTAGCTTGTGTTTTGATGCCCATCTTAATATCATGAAGATTTATTATTTGAGGCTAGTATCTTCAAGTCTTGAAGTAGCTTTTTGGCTAAACTCTTGTTGTCTCCAATGATGTTAAAATCAATACCTTTATTGCTAATTTTAACATCAAAACTTTTAGCAATGGTTTCTAAGTTTTTGTCCAATGAGCCGTAAATATTAGCCAGTTATTTTGTATTATCAATATTAAATGTGAATTTCATTAAGTTGTTTTATCAAAAAAGTAATAATAACCAATTAGATCATGTTTAAGAATGTCAAAATTCCTCATTATGATACAATGATGTTTTTAAATTTTACCAATATAACTTAAGAGAAAAACAATGAATAAAATGATATCAAGTTTGATGATAGTTTTATCCTTATCAATTATTACCCAAGCATGTTCAATGAGTCATGACACGGATAATATTACTGTTTATAACCCATGGATACGTTTAGCACCACCAAATGCACCTGCATTAGGTGCATTTATGGAAATTCACAATAATTCTAACCATGATATTAAACTGTTATCTGCAAATGCCAGTGGATATAAACGACTTGAGTTACATAAAACTGAGTATAAGAATGGCATGATGAAAATGATTAAACAAGATTTTATGCCTATTCTTGCCCATAATAAATTGGTTTTAAAGCCAGGCAGTTGGCATATTATGATGATTAATCCTGAGTTAGTACCAAGTGAGGAGGAGGATGTTATAATTGAGTTGGTATTTAGCAATGATTTGTCAAAAACATTACATGCTAAAGTAAGCAAAGATAATATGATGAACCATCACGAGTATTAAATGTTTAAAAAAGTATTAATTGTTGTTGTGACGACAGTAATCGCCTTGTCTTTGTATATTAATTTTGACAACAATTACAAAGAGTTAGCAAAACAACTTAAAGTTTCTTTTATACTTTACAATCCTGATAAAGAATTATCATCTTTTTCGTTGATTGATCATAATAATAATAAATTTAATAACAAAAACTTTAAAGATAAATGGACGTTATTGTATTTTATTTACACTCATTGTCCAGACGTATGTCCTACTGGTTTGATGGATATATCAATACTCAAATCTATTTTGATTAAAAGAGGTGCAAGCATTGTGCCCAATCTTGTAACCATTACTTTTGATCCAATTAGAGACACGCCTAAAGTGTTAAAAACTTATGTCACTCATTTTGATAAAAGTTTTTTAGGTGTGTCTGGAGATCAAAGTCAGATTGACCAATTGGTGCAAGATTTTGGTGCTTATTATGAACGAGTGGTTTATTCAAAAAATGGCAAGACAATAGTTCTTAGAAATGACGAGCCGTTGTTAAAAGGTGTGTTGGAATCTGATTATTTGATTAATCATACTGCTTGGATTTATTTGATTAGTCCAGATGGAAAAATTTTTGCTGGTTTTCCATCTCCACACAATCCGCTTGAAATGGCAGATGATATTGAATTGCTAATTAAAAACTATTAAAATTTTTTTTTGTTAGTGATTTGTGAGGATTTATTCTAAATTGACACTTTGTCAAATCACAATATATTTAGGCAATCAAATTACCCACTAAAGAATTACCACGACCTTGGGTGATTTTTATATTGACAATTTGACCAATCAGGGATTTATCACCTTTGAAGTGCGTATTACGCATATTTTCTGTACGTCCAAATAGGTTATCTCTTTTTTTGGCTACGTTTTCTACCAATATTTTTTGTACACTGCCGACCATTGATTTAGAAATACGTTCAGTATTTTTGTCTATTGTTTTTTGTACTAAGGCTAAACGTTGTTTTTTAACATCCATATCAACATCATCAAGATAACTTGAAGCGAGTGTTCCAGGGCGAGCAGAATAGATAAAGCTAAATGATTTATCAAAGCCAATTTCATCAATCAGTGTCATGGTATCAAGAAAATCTTGTTCATTTTCACCGGGGAAACCAATAATAAAATCACTTGATATAGAGATATCTGGGCGAATTTTACGTAATTTTCTAATTTTTGATTTATATTCAATGACCATGTGTCCACGTTTCATTAATCTAAGAATTTTGTCAGAGCCACTTTGAATGGGTAGGTGTAAATGTGAAGCCAATTTTGGCACCTCCATGTAAGCCTCGATTAAACTATCGCTAAATTGAGTTGGGTGTGAAGTGGTATAGCGAATACGTTTAATGCCATCAATTTGCGCTGCAATATTAATTAATAATGCCAAATCAGCTATCTCTCCATCGTCCATTAAACCTTGATAGGCATTTACATTTTGTCCAAGCAGATTAACTTCCCTAACACCCTGGATGGCTAAAATTTTAACTTCGTTGATAACATCAATAAATGGGCGTGATACTTCTTCACCGCGTGTATAAGGTACAATACAAAATGTACAATATTTACTACAGCCCTCCATAATTGAGACAAAAGCAGTAACGGAGCTGGTTTTTGGTTTTGGTAGATGGTCAAACTTTTCAATTTCTGGAAAAGAGATATCAATTGATGGTTTAACACTCATGCCGGGCGTGGGCGTTAAAACCTCGTTTAGCATACTTGGTAATCTATGCAAGGTTTGTGGACCAAAAATAATATCCACATAAGGAGCGCGTTCTAGAATTAACTCACCCTCTTGTGAGGCAACACAACCACCTACGCCAATGATTAAATTAGAATTTTTATCTTTTAATTTGCGCCAACGACCGAGTTGATGGAATAGTTTTTCTTGGGCTTTTTCACGAATTGAACAAGTATTAAGCAACAACACATTAGCACTAGCTGCATCATCAGTTAGCACCAAACCATGGGAATGGTTAAGTACATCAGCAATTTTATTAGAATCGTATTCATTCATCTGGCATCCAAAAGTACGAATATATAATTTTTTCATAAATTTTTATTTTTGAATATACAAGGTTTGAGTGGGGTAGGCAATCTCAGCTTTGTGTTTGGTAATAATTTGTGCAATGCTTAATAGGATTTTCTCTTTTACTTTTTGATAGGTGGTTTTATTAACGGTTTTGGTAAAAGCATATACATTGAAATCGAGCGATGAGGCATTAAAATGATTAAAATAAACTCTTAGTGGTTGAGAATGATCAATGTCTACATATTCTTTAAGCATTTGTTCTATTTCGCTCATAATAATAGGAAGTTGTTCAATGTCATTATAGCGAATGCCAATCACTTCTTTAATACGACGATTGGTCATACGTGATGGCGTTTCAATGGGAATGGTGGTAAAAATTGAATTGGGGATATAGACAGGATTTTTACTAAAAGTTCGGATGCGTGTTATACGCCAGCCAATTTTTTCAACCGTGCCTTCAAATTTATCAGAACGAATCCAATCACCTGTTGAAAAAGGTTTGTCCATTTGAATCATTAATCCGCCAAAAATATTTGATAACATATCTTTGGCAGCAAAACCCATAACAATACCGCCAACACCACCAAATGTAAGTAGGCCAGAGATTGAAAAACCTAAATACTGCGCAACACCTAAGGCAATGGCAATGATAATTAAAATTTTAGCCAATCTTGAAAACAGCCTAATTGAATCATTATTAATATGAATATTTTTTTCAATTAAGTAAGCTTCAATGCCTGATACCATTCGAACAACTCCCCAAGTAATGATAAAGATGGGCATGATATCAATATAGGTAATAACACTAGCCAAGATTTTAACTTGGTCTGTAAATACATTAATTGATAAAAATATTAAACCAAACCAAATCAACATTTTAAGTGGTGGTAATATTGCTTTGATTAAATGGTCGTCTAGTTGGTTCTTTGTTTTTCTAGCATGTTTAGCAATGCTGTTAAAAATAAAGCTAAGTGTCAAGTGCGCAGTGAACGCAACAACGAATAAAGCACCAATGGATTGATAGATGGTTATGTTTTGTAAAACGTCATTCATGAATTCTATTTTAACTAACTTTTGGCTTGTTATTTCAGATACTTAAGCGGCTATTTAAAATTTTTCATTTCAAAGTAAAACGACATTTTGCTAGTGATGTCAATTATTTGACCCTTTTAATAGTATCACCATTTTTCTATTTTGTGACTGAAAAATATAAATGGGCTATTTTAGTATGACTTTTTATTTTATTACCAACATATACCACTTTGATATTACGAATAGCACGTATATTTTATCCAATTTTAGTATCAAAAATTAAGCCCAAATGTTTGTTTCTTACTGAGAAGGCTTTACTGATATTGCTTTTAAATGGAATATAGACCATCTGTTAGTTTTTTGCTTATCTCTTTAATAATTTTTTTGTTTTGTTCTCTTAGTGTTGACTAATATTTTGTAAGTTGATGGATTTTTCGAGAACAATAACTTTTTTGAGAGGGAAAATAAACTATTATTAACAAAAAGACAAATTTAAGGGTTAAAAATTTAACTAGCATACCAAATACCTAGTGCAAAAACTACAATTAGGATATAACTCAAACGGTCGATGTATTTTTGTAGCCACTGATCACACTGTTGTCTATAAGCCTTAACCAGAGAGATAATTAAATAATATCTAGCTGCACGTGTAATGAGTGACATAATAATAAATGGCAATAATGCCATGGACATAGTGCCAGCAGTAACGGTAGCCAGTTTGTATGGAATAGGACTAAATGCTGCAATGCCAACCATCCAGATACCATAAGTATCAAAAATTTTTTTGATGTATGCAATTGATTCTGGCTTGATGAGTTCAAAGCTCAATAAAAATTGCAACAACACTTCACCTAGAAAATATCCGACCAAGCCGCCAAGCACTGAAAAAATAGTACAAATAAAAGCAAAATGGCAGGCTTTATCAGGACGTTTGAGTACCATGAGTGCTAATATTACATCAGGCGGAGGGTAGGGTAGAATGCTAGATTCTAAAAAACTAATCACTGATAAATAATAAATAGCATATCTACTTTCAGCCCAGTTTAGAATTCTTAAATAAATTTTGGAAAATATATCCATGTTATTTTTTACTTGACTTGGTTTTCATGTCTTGCTTGAGTATTGGAAAACCTAAATTTTTACGTGAATTATAGTAAGTTTGTGCTACTTTTTGACTCATGGCATGTATTTTGCGAATAAACCGTGCACGATCTGTCGTGCTAATAGCATGGCGTGCATCAAGTAAATTAAATAAATGCGATGCTTTTATTACTTGTTCATAGGCAGGGTAAGGCAATGACGCTTTAATTAATTTTTCATGCATGGCTTCAGCCTCATCAAATTGCCTGAATAGTACCTCGATATTGGCAATTTCAAAGTTATATTTTGATTGTTCAACTTCGTTTTGATGGAATACATCAAAATAACTAACACCCTCAACCCAAATCAAATCAAATACACTATCAACGTCTTGTAAGTACATGGCTAAACGTTCTAAGCCGTAAGTAAGCTCACCCGATACAGGCTTACAAGACAAGCTACCAATTTGCTGAAAATAGGTAAATTGAGAAATTTCCATGCCGTTTAACCAAACTTCCCAGCCTAAGCCCCAAGCTCCTAAAGTTGCTGATTCCCAGTTGTCTTCCACAAAGCGTACATCATGGTTGGTTAAATTAATACCGATTTCAGTTAAAGATTCTAAATACAAATCTTGAATGTCAATGGGCGAAGGTTTTAACAAAACTTGAAACTGGTAATAGTGTTGTAAACGATTTGGATTTTTACCATAACGACCATCAGTGGGACGACGAGAAGGCTGTACATAAGCCACCTTCCAAGGCTCAGGACCAATAGCTCTTAGAAACGTAGCGGAGTGAAAGGTGCCAGCGCCCATTTCCATATCAAAGGGCTGCAATAAAGCACATCCCTTTGAAGCCCAAAAAGTTTGTAGTTTTGAGATTAAATTTTGAAATGAAGCGCAAGCATCCAAATTTAAAATTGACATTATAATTCAACAGAAAATAACAAAAATTTTACCGCAAATTACCATAAAAAGTTTTATATCAAAATATTTTTTTGAGCGTTTTTGATATTAATACTTATAACTTTCAGGCTTGAATGGGCCATTTTTAGGGACATTAATGTAGTTAGCTTGAGTAGTTGTCATAACTGTAAGTACACCACCAAAACCACTTACCATGCCTGAAGCCACTTCTTCATCTAACTTTTTAGGCAGTACTTTAACATAAATATCACCGCCTTTATCGGCAAATTTTGCATTAAATAAATGTATTTGTGCTAAGACTTGGTTGGCAAATGAGCCATCCATGATGCGACTTGGATGTCCTGTTGCATTGCCTAAGTTAACTAAACGACCTTCGGATAATAAAATCAAATAGTCACTTTTATTGTCTGTTCTAAAAATACGATGAACTTGAGGCTTTACCTCGTCCCAAAGCCAATTATCAAGCATATATTGAGTGTCAATTTCATTGTCAAAATGTCCAATATTGCAAACTACTGAACCTGGCTTAAGAGTTTGTAGCATGGCATTGTCGCAAACATTAATATTGCCTGTGGCAGTGACAATTAAATCAGTTGTATTTAACAAGTCTTTATTGATACCATCAATTGAACCTTTATTGATACCGTTGATATAGGGAGAAATAATTTCAAAACCATCCATACATGCCTGCATTGCACAAATTGGGTCAATTTCGCTGATTTTAACAATCATACCTTCTTGGCGTAATGATTGTGCAGAGCCTTTGCCAACGTCACCATAGCCAATTATCAGTGCTTTTTTACCAGACATGAGCATGTCAGTACCGCGCTTAATGGCGTCATTTAGCGAGTGGCGACAACCGTATTTGTTGTCATTTTTTGATTTGGTGACTGAGTTGTTTACATTGATAGCAGGCACTTTAAGAGAACCTTTTTCCATCATTTTTAATAAGCGATGAATGCCTGTTGTGGTTTCCTCAGAAATACCATGAATGTTATCCAGCATTTCTGGATATTTCTCGTGTAGCGTTTGGGTTAAATCACCACCATCATCAAGCACCATGTTAGCCGCCCAAGGTTTGCCATTTTCTAAAATAGTTTGCTCAATGCACCATAAAAACTCTTCTTCAGTTTCACCCTTCCAAGCAAAGGTTGGAATATTGGCTGCTACCATAGCACTAGCAGCGTGGTCTTGGGTTGAAAAGATGTTACAACTTGACCAACGTACTTGTGCTCCTAAATTGATCAATGTTTCCATTAAAACAGCGGTTTGAATGGTCATGTGAATACAACCAAGAATTTTCGCATCTTTTAAGGGTTGTGTGCTTTGATATTTTTTTCGAAGTGTCATTAATGCTGGCATTTCTGCTTCTGCAAGCTCTATTTCTTTACGACCATAATCGGCTAGTGCCATATCAGCGACTTTGTAATCTCGATTGTTTAAGGTTGGGTTGTTCATCTGGTTTGCTGTATGTCGTTTACTCATTTTTTTGTTTCTATAAAGGGTTTAAAAAATGAGCGTTGTTTTGATTTTTCAATGCAACGCTCCTTGGCATATTGATCATTATACCAACAATGATTTATTTCAATAAGTGAGCACGGTCAGTTTTTTCCCAACTAATGTCATTTTCTGTACGTCCAAAGTGACCATAACTAGCAGTTTTTTGATAAATAGGACGTTTAAGATCAAGCATTGTAATTAAGCCTTTAGGGCGTAAATCAAAGTGTTCGTGTATTAAACGCTCAATTGCTTGATTGCTAATTTTTCCTGTACCAAAGGTTTCCACATTAATTGAGGTAGGTTCCGCCACGCCAATGGCATAAGAAACTTGAATTTCACACTTGTCAGCCAAGCCGGAGGCAACAATGTTTTTAGCCACATAACGTGTTGCATATGCTGCAGAACGATCAACCTTTGACGGGTCTTTGCCAGAAAATGCACCGCCACCATGGCGAGCCATACCGCCATAAGTATCAACAATAATTTTACGGCCTGTAAGACCTGCATCGCCTATTGGACCACCAATGACAAAATGACCTGTTGGGTTGATGTGATATCGGGTTTTATTACTTAGCCATTCGCTAGGTAGTACTGGCTTTATGACTTTCTCTAAGATGGCTTCTCGCAAATCTGTAAGCGAAATATCGTTATCATGTTGGGTTGATAAAATAACAGTATCAACACCTTTAATTTTATGACCATCATAAATCATGGACACTTGAGATTTTGCATCAGGGCGCAGCCATGGTAATGTACCATCTTTCATTAATTTTGCTTGACGTGCAACCAAAAGGTGTGCATACAAAATAGGTGCTGGCATCAATACGTCAGTGGCATTGCAAGCATAACCAAACATTAAACCTTGATCGCCTGCACCTTGTTCGTGATTAGATGATTCGTTAACGCCTAAGGCGATATCTTGAGATTGTTTACCCAATAAATTAGTAATATCGCAAGTGTGACCATTAAAGCCATATTCATCACAATTGTAGCCAATATCAATAATGGTATTGCGTACAATTTGTTCAAAGTTAATATTGGTATCTGTGGTAATTTCACCTGCCAGTACGACATGATTGTCTTTAACTAAAGTTTCAACAGCAACACGTGAATTCTTATCTTGTGTCAATGCTGCATCTAAGATGGCATCAGAAATTTGATCACAAACCTTATCAGGGTGGCCAGCAGAGACAGATTCAGAAGTGAATATCATTTTTTATTCTCCTTGTAAAAACGAAAAATCTTTAAAGCGGGTTTTCAACAAAGAAGAACACCTACTTTAGCTTGTTTTGGTTACCTTTTGGGCAACAACGCTAGCAATCGGGGCAAATCAGCGTGTAATTGGGATTATAGCATAAATGATGAATTATTCTAAACTTATCTTTAAGGCAATGCCACTAACAAAAGGTGCGGTCATTAAACTTATTATGAGAATTGTAGCTAAAAAATACAATTGACCCGTAATCTCTAAGCCAAATTGTGCTTGAGATACTGCACTTGAAGCAAAAATAAGAATAGGAATATATAAAGGTAGTATCAGTAAAGATAATAACATGCCAGAATTTTTAATACCAACAATCAGTGAAGTACCAATAGCACCAATAAGACTCAAGCTTGGTGTGGCTAGTAATAGTGTTATCATTAGCACCCAAATACCATCGCCATCAAGAAATAAAAACAAACCCAATAGAGGTGATAGTAGAATAATAGGAATACCGGTTAAAATCCAATGAGCGGTAATTTTTGACAAAATGAGCAAGGATAATGAATGGTGAGAAATCACCATTTGTTCTAAAATGCCATTTTCAAAATCGTGATGGAATAAAGCATTTAGTGAGAGTAGTGCTGAGAGCATTGAAACAACACAAATAATACCCGCTGCAATTTGAGCAAATGTGGTAGTTTCAGAACTGATGGCTAAGGGAAATAGTGACACCGATATTATAAAAAATAACAGCGGGTTTAATATGTTATAAGGGTTGCGAATAGCAATACGTAAGTCACGCTTTAGGGCTTTAAGGTAAATATTCATAGTGCTAACACCTTTTGATTAAGTAAGGCTGAACTTTGATGTGTAGTAAATAGACACAAACCGCCTTGTTCGCAGTGTTTGTTGATTCTATGTTCAATAATGGCTACACCATTAGAATCAAGTGCAGTAAAAGGCTCATCTAGTAGCCAAACTTTAGCATTGGAGATGAATAATCCTGCCAAGATCACACGGCGCTTTTCTCCTGCTGATAGTTTGGCGCAGTATTCATCTTCATAACCTTTTAAACCAATGTTACTTAATGCTTTAATTAATTGTACTTGGTTGGTAGATTTATTAAGCCCAGTTAAAAATTCAAGATTTTCAAGTGCGCTTAATTCCCCACTAAGTACTGATAAATGACCTAAATAAAAAATTTCTTTTTGATAGATTTCTGATTTGACTGCATGATTGTCTAAAAAAACCCCGCCCTGCTCTTGCACGTTTAGGCCTGCTAAAATTTTGAGCAGTGAAGTTTTACCGCTACCATTGGTGCCAGTAATGCGTAAAATGTCACCTGAGTTGATCTCGAAAGAAAGATGCTTGAATAAAAGGTTGTAGCCTTTTTGACAACTAAGATTATCTATTTTCAACATAAACGAAGATTATATATGAAACGTACCGCTGATGAACAACTAGCCGATATTGCACAAGAATTTGTACGCCAAAATAAGTCTAAACGTCGTTGGCGTATTATATTTAGCCTATTATTTGTTGGTTATTTTTATTTTGTATCTTATATTGGTGTGAGTGGAAGTGGAATATTAGAAACTGTACTTAAAAAAGAGTCCCCTTTTGTTGCTGAAGTGGTGTTAAGTGGCACTATTCAAAGTTCAGGTTCAATTGATGCTGATGAAGCTATTGAATTGTTGCACAGTGCATTTGAGTCAGAAAATGCAAAAGCTGTTATTTTAAGAATTAATTCACCAGGTGGCTCACCCGTACAATCTAGTAGAATTTACAAAGCTATTGTGCGTTTTAAAAAGCAATTTGATAAAAAAATCTATGTGGTTATTGAAGATATTTGCGCCTCAGGTTGTTATTATATTGTTTCAGCTGCTGATGAAATATATGCTGATGAATCTTCAATTATTGGTAGTATTGGCGTAGTTATGTCTAGTTTTGGTGCGGTTGATGCTATTAAAAAATTAGGCATTAAAAGACGACTCTATACTGCAGGAAAATATAAAGGCTTGTTAGACTCTTTTTCTCCAGAAGATGAAAAAACATTAATGCACATTCAAACTAGTATTTTAGATAAATCGCATCAAAATTTTATTAATGCGGTTAAAGCAGGTAGGGGTAATAAATTATCAAAACATAAAGATTTATTCACAGGCTTAATTTGGCTTGGACAAGAATCTAATAAACTAGGGTTAATAGATGGTATTGCAGACGCAAACTATATTGCTAAGCATATTATTGGCATTGACTCAAGAATTTTATTTGAAAAAGAAAAGACTCTGTTGGAGCAGCTAACAGAAGCAAGTGCTAAAGATATTGTATTGGCTATTAACGATAGATTAATATCTCAAAATCCCATTGGCTCTTTACAGTAAGTAATTATTAGAACTTATATTAAGATGTTTTTGTATTGATCATTTTTTCATTATTAGTGCTGTTTCTCAATAATTTGCAAATTTACGAATGGGTTTTTTGGACTATTTAGCGTAATTCTCTGATACTTTTTTGGTTAACGTTTTTTCTTTAGTAATTTTTTCCTTTTTTTCATAGCTGATACGTTTATTTTCTGCCTCTTTTTCTTTATCAGTGAGTTGTGATAATGAGCCGATATTAGTTGTGTTAATATGTACTAATATGTCATCATTAAATTTTAATACTAAGCGATAGTGAATGTTATCCTTTTTATGCAAAGTAGAGTAGTTAATATAGTCCCATTGGTTATTGTGAAAGGAGTCAATAATGCTTGGTGATCCAATTAAATCTTGCACTTGTGTTTTAGACATGCCTAAATTCAGTTGATTGATTTTAAACCTTTCTAGCACTGAGCCTTGGTGGATATCATCTTTATACAGTGTTAATAATGATATATCTGACATTTTAGGCAAACATGCAGATAAGAATGGCAATAAAAATACAATCAAAGTTAATTTATTCATTTACTAGTTTTTTGATTTAAAATCAATGACTAATTTTACATTAAGGATGCTAGATATGGATGCTCAATATCTAAAAAGTGTAGGGCTTAAAGTCACACTACCAAGGTTAAAGATTTTGGAAATTTTAGAAACTAGTGAAAATCATCATATGGGTGTTGAAGATATCTATCGCACTTTAATCATGCAAGGTGAAGAAGTGGGCGTGGCAACAATTTATCGAGTGCTTACTCAATTTGAAGAGGCAGGTATGGTTAATAAACTTAATTTTGACAATGGAAAAAGTGTGTTTGAGTTATCAAATGTAGATCATCATGATCATTTAGTGTGCGTCAAATGTGGCAAAATTGATGAATTTGCTGATGAGGTTATTGAGCAGCATCAACATGATATCGCTAACAAATATGGTTATCAACTTACTGATCATTGTTTGTATTTATATGGACTTTGTAAAGACTGCCACTAATCATTATGGAAAATTTTATTTTTAGGGCCGTTCTAGCAGCTATTGGTATTTCAATTATTGCAGGTTCATTAGGCTGTTTTGTTATTTGGAAACGTATGAGTTATTTTTCAGAATCTATTTCACATTCAGCACTTTTAGGTGTATCTTTAGGACTTGCTAGTGGCTTAAGTGTTCATTTTAGTTTGGTGATAGTGGGTGTGATATTTGCAATACTTGTTGTCATTTTGCAACGAAGACAATTTTTATCTAATGATGCTATTTTGGGTATTTTTTCACACATTGCTTTGTCATTAGGTATTATTGTTTTAAGTTTTATTGGTAACACTAATATGGATTATTTTTCACTCTTATTTGGTGATATTTTGTCTATTACAAACGCTGATATTATTTGGGTGTATGTAATTTTAATTGTACTTGGCTTACTGCTCATTATTTTTTGGCAACGTTTATTATTATTAACCTTAAATGAAGAACTAGCAGTTGCACAAGGACTTAATCGAGATTTTTATCAGTTATTATTTATGTTAATGATTGCGTTAGCTGTTTCTGTTTCAGTGCAAATTGTGGGTGTGCTTTTGATTACTTCCCTGCTAATTATTCCACCAGCTGTTGCTAGAGTATTTGCTAATACTCCCAGTGGTATGGTATTTCAATCAGTTATTGTTTCTATGGTTGCAGTTGCTCTTGGTCTTGGTACTTCAATGGCTTATGATTTGGCCACAGGTCCGGCAATTGTAATTGCTTTGGGTGGATTATTTATATTGTCACAATTTATGTATAAAAGATCAACTTAGAACATCATTCAATTCTGTTAATTGACTGGTTTGTTGCTCAACGATTAATGGCTCAATAATTGCATTTAAATTGCCCTCCATAATTTCTGAAAGTTTGTATAAGGTTAAATTAATGCGATGGTCGGTAATACGTCCTTGTGGATAATTATAGGTACGAATACGTTGTGAACGGTCGCCACTACCTATCAATTCCTTACGAGTTGATGCTTGTTCTTTGTGTTGCTCTTGTTGTTGTAGATCGAAAATACGTGATGCTAATACTAACAAAGCTTGGGCTTTATTTTTATGTTGCGAACGACCATCTTGACATTCAGCTACAGTACCAGTTGGGATGTGTGTTATGCGTACAGCAGAATTAGTTTTATTAACATGTTGGCCGCCTGCGCCACTGGCCCTAAAGGTATCAACACGAACATCACTCATATTAATGTTAACTTCTTCAATATTTTCAACCTCAGGCATAATAGCAATTGTACATGCTGAAGTGTGTACTCGACCTTGACTTTCAGTTTCTGGTACGCGTTGTACGCGGTGTGCGCCAGACTCAAATTTTAATTTTGAGTAAACACCTACCCCGCTAATGCGAGCAATAATTTCTTTAAAACCACCATGCTCGCCAAGACTGGAGCTTATGACCTCTATTTGCCATTTCTTCTTTTCGGTGTAGCGACTGTACATTTTGAACAAATTGCTTGAAAAAATACTAGCTTCATTGCCACCTGTACCTGCTCTAATTTCAATGATAATGTTTCGAGAATCGTTAGGATCTTTTGGTAAGAGAGATTTTTTAAGCTCTAAATAAAGATGGTCTAATTTTTTTTTAACATCAAGCATTTCCTCTTTGGCCATAGCTTTTATATCCATATCGTCTTCAAGTAGCATTAGTTTTGCATCTTCTAAATTTCTATGATGTGACAAGTAAGCTTGAAATTGTTGATTAACTGGGGTTAATTGAGCGCGTTCAATAGATAACTTTGTGAATTTTTTAACGTCACTAGCAACTTTTGGGTTGGATAACATAACATCCACTTCTTCAAGGCGCATTGATAGCTGCTCTAATTTGGCAAAGATGGATGCATGCATTAGTTTTTAATATAAGGTATACAACCTTCACATTGAGATAAATTTTCAATGGAAGTTTGTTTAATATTTTTAAAGGGTAAATGTAATAGTTTGTTGGCTAATTGATCAGCAAGTTTACGAATAGTATCTTCAGAATTAGCACCATTTTTTAGTTGTTTGATGGCTTTTTCTAATAGTTCGTTTTTAATTGAGTTTGCACCAAATTGGTAAGATTGTACCATTTGCTCATTAGGTATAGTATCCAACCACTTATTAAAGACTTGATTTTGTTTAACGATGATTTCTTGAGCCAAGCCTTTTTCTTTTTCTCTATTGCCAATATTATCATTAACCACTTGTCCTAAATCATCAATGGTGTATAAATACACATCATCTAATTGACCCACTTCAGGCTCGATGTCTCTAGGAATGGCAATATCAAGCATAAATATTGGTTTGTGTTTGCGCTTTTTTAAAGCACTTTCGATTAAGCCTTTACCGATAATTGGCATTGAAGCTGCTGTTGAAGAAATGATAATATCTGCTTTGTACACAAAGGATGAAAATTGTTTTAAACCGATAGATTGTGCCTGATATAAATGGGCAATTTTTTTTGCATTTTCAATGGTTCTATTGGCAACAATCATCTTGTTGACTCCTTTTTGATTAAGATAATGTGCACACAGTTCAATCATCTCTCCTGCTCCGATGAGTAAAACAGTTTGTTCGGATAACTGCTCAAAAATCTTTTCACTAAGTTTAACTGCACAATAGGCAATTGAGACAGGTGAAGCACCAATTTGAGTATTAGTACGTACTTTTTTGGCGGTTGAGAATGTATGTTGGAATAGTTTTTCTAATAGCTTATTCAGAGTTTTGACTTCTTTTGCTATGTGGTAGGCATTTTTTAATTGGCCTAGAATCTGTGGCTCGCCCAATACTAATGAATCAAGACCTGTGGCGACATTGCATAAATGTGTAAGCGCCTCATTGCCTTCAAAATAATTTAAGTAAGAATCTATTATATCACGTTTAATATTGTGTGTTTTGGCAAGATAATTACTTAATAGTTCTTCAGAGTTTTTATGATTAGAAGCAACGTAAATTTCTACGCGGTTACAGGTGGAAAGAATAATGCAGGCATCAATACCGTCAATATGATGAAGATTATTTAGTGCTTGAATTAATTTATCCGGTGTAAAAGCAACTTTTTCTCGCACTTCAACAGGCACGAGCTGGTGATTAACACTTAAAATTGCAATTTGTGACATAAATTTAACAAAAATAACTCAAATAAACGTTTGATTATACCCAAAGGGTAAGTTTCACGCTACAATGAGCGACTTATATGAAACGAATAATAATTACGTGTTTTACTTTGTTTTTATCAAGCTGCTCAACACTTAATATCCATCCTACAAAGTTAGAATATCAACAAACTTTACCGAGTATTTGGAAAGTATATGGCAGATTAAGTGTAAGTGTTAATAGTGATACAAAAACATTAGGTTTTGAAGTGAGTTTTGACCATCATGATTATAAACTTATACTAAGCACAGCTTTTGGTTTTGGTCAAATTTTGATTGAGTCTAGTCAGAAAAAGCTGTTGGTTAATGATAAGCTAATCAATTTAACTTTTAATCAATGGATGACTAATGAGATGGGGTGGTACTTGCCTATTGATACTTTAGCCAAGATATTGTTTAAAAATGAGATAAATAGCACTCGTCATTGGCAGATTAAAATTAGTAGTTATCAATTGATTGATGATATTCAATATCCAAAAGTGATTCGTTTTAATCATCTGAGCAAACTCATCAAAATCAAACTACTGATTAATGAAGTTCATAAGTTAAAATAGCATAAAGATTAAGTAATTTAGCATGATAGAAGAAGATTCTTTAGTATAGGTGAGTAAAACCAAGGTAATGATGACTTCAATGCGTCCGGTTTTTAGAGAGTTATATTGGAGGAGATGATTGATGTAAGTCATAAATGGCATTATTTATTAAAGCGGCAAAAAAACGTAAGGACACACTGGATCATTGTTTAATTTATAGCTCTCTTGGTTTGGTAAAATCATATTGGTAAATGTGATTGCTAATCAAATATCTACAGGCATTAAATAAACATTTGATCTGACATTAGAGGTTCAGGATATTTGGCAGTAATTTTGACTAAACTTAAACCGTATGAAATTCATCGTTTTAATCCTGTGATTGAGGAAATCCTCTGCTCAGATATTTAGAAAATTTTAAATTAAATATTACGGTGGGCGAGGGTATTCCGTACAATTTGCGTTATCTATTTTTACGTTAATTGGTGCTAACTCGTGCTGACGCTAGTCTCTTACAAGATCGTTGAATTGCCAATCACTTTACGCCATGTTCGTGATTTTGCTGATATAAAAACTAATAGTGTGATTCATCAAGCTGCTGCATCAGAAGATTGTTTGTTGTAATTTTTCATTGCTTCTTTTTCTTCAACTGAGTTCTTAGCTTTAATACTGACTGAAATATTACGAGTCCTTCTATCAACATTCACAATTGCAACCTCCACTTCTTCGCCAATTTTTAATATCAAGATTACATCATCAACACAATTTTCTGAAATTTCACCTGCTTTCAAATAGCTTGTAATATCTTCACCCAAATTACCAAAGAAACACTAACAATGGATGAAACAGAACTTGAACAATTAAACTGTGACTATCTTTCTATTATGATGAATAAGTTTTCTGGTAGGTAGGTTTGGACACACTGGAAACTGCTATTAGTGAGAAACGTGGTACCTTAGAAGACATGGTAGAATCGTATTTGATTCAACAAGATTTTATTATGCTAGTTACTTTAAATTTATCGAAAGAGGAGAGGAGTGAATTTTTATGAGAGTTAGGCTTTGAATAAGATCAATTGATGTGTCATCAAACAATTATTTTTTGTTGTCAAATCACTTAGCTGAGTATTTGCTTTCAGACAAATTTAATGATTTATTAACTGTTCATTCTAAAATAGAAAAATTACGACGCACCAGTCTAGTTTTTTCATAAAAAATAATAGGCTTAGAGCAAAATAAGGTATTATTTAAAGCGTAAATAACCGTGGCTTGTTTGAATACAATTAGTTTTTAACATTGTGCTATTCCTAGTGCAATTTTGGAGAAAATAAATGGATAGTTTGTCAATTTTTAGTTTAATTCTTAGTGCCGGCTTTGTGGTGCAAATGGTGATGTTAATTTTAATATTGATGAGTATTTATTCTTGGACTCTTATCTTATCAAAAAAGAAAATCCTGATTGATACTAACAAGAATATTAAGTTGTTTCATCAAAATTTTTCAGCCAATATTGATTTAGAAAAATTAGCATACCAAACGCTTAAAAAAGATATTAATCAAAGTTCAATGGAGCGTATTTTTAGCACAGGTTTTCAAGAACTTACTCACACCACCTCAGATTTTAATCAAGTATTAATAATAGATGCTGAGCGCGCTTATCGAGTTATGAATACCATGGCTAATAACGAAGTTAACCGCTTAGATAGCGGTTTGAGTATTCTAGCTATGATTGCCTCATCTAGCCCGTATATTGGCTTATTTGGCACAGTTTGGGGAATTATGCACTCGTTTATTGGTTTGGCATCAGTTAAGCAAGCAACCGTCGCCATTGTTGCTCCCGGCATTGCTGAGGCGCTTATTGCAACGGCATTTGGTTTATTTGCTGCTATTCCTGCCACCATTGCCTACAATCGTTTAATTTCTCAAGTTGAGTCAATTAACAATAAATATACAGCCTTTGTTGAACAATTGTTTGTTTTGTTTCAAAGACAAAATAGACAATGATTGAATTACCAAAACGACACAGACATGTCATAGATGCACAAATTAATATTGTTCCATATATTGATGTGATGCTAGTGCTGTTGGTAATTTTTATGATGACTACGCCTATTATTGAGCAAGGTATTGAGATTGATTTACCTTCTACTGAGGCGAAAATGGTAGATTTCACGCAACAACAGCCTACAATTATTACCATTGATAAGCAAGGTAAATATTTCATCAATTCATTTAATGAGGATGATTCTGATATCGCTAAAGGGGAAAAATTGCCATTAGGCATTATTGCAGGGCGCGTTAGTGCCCGGCTTGAAATCTATCCACAAATGAAAGTGTTTGTTCGTGGTGATAGGCAAGTGGCTTATGGTTCTGTTGTATCTTTAATGTCTTTTTTACAAAAAAATGGAGTTGATAAGATTGGTATTGTGACTGAATCTCCAGATGCAAAATAATGAATATTAATTTTTTTAAAAAAATTAAATTGCCTAAAATTGCTAGGCAACACCCTTTTGCTTTTTGGATAACAATTGTGTTTCATATTGGGTTAGTTATTGGCTTGCTATTTTCAAATGTTCAACGTTGGGAAATTCCAAAACAGATTGCCAAATCAAACGTGACATTTAAAGCAGTGACGATTAATTTAACTGAGATTAAAAAAGAAAAACAGCGATTAATTAAAATTAAGCAAAAGCGAGAAAAGCGCTTTAAAGCGTTACAACGTGCAGAAAAAAAAGTTGAGAATGAACGTTATAAAGAACAACAACGTTTGAAAAAACTTAAAGTAAAAGTTAAACAAGAGAGAAAAGCCAAAACCATTGCTGAAAGAAAAAGAAAAGAGGCCGAGAGTAAAAGTAAGCAAGCCTTAAAGAAAAAGAAGTTGGCTGAAAAGGAAGCCCTTGAAGCGGAAAAGAAAAAACAAGCAATTGAAAAATTACGTCAAGTTGAAGCTAAAAAATTCAAAAAAGAGCAAGATAATCGTTCATTAAAAAAAGAGATTCAAGCTGAAGAAGACCAAGATAGACAACTTGCTCAAGAGAATATTTTAAATGAGCTAAAGTTTAACTATATCAATCAAATTGCCTTAAGAATAAAAGAAAAATGGCGCTATCAAGGTGCCAAAGATAGTTGGAGTTGTGATGTTGAAATTTTGCAAGATTTGAATGGACAGGTAAAAAGTGTTAACCTTAGATTTTGTAATGTTGATGATAGTGCTAAGGCGCAATCATTTAAAGACTCAATTGAGCGTGCTGTTTATAAAGCTTCGCCATTACCATACGCGCCTGATAAGAGTGTATTTGATGCACAAGTCTTGTTTCATTTTAAGGTCAATTAATGGAGATTTCCAAGTTAGATGATAAGATTCAGTCAAAGCTTACTTTACAGTTGTCTCAAATCTTAGAAAATTGGCATTTAGAAAATGTTGAGCAACTTAAATTATTAGGTTTAGATGGGATTATTAAGTCTAGACATTTGTACCTATACAGGCGTTTAGATAAGTCGTTTGATTTTGATGAGCAATTGTCAAAACGTACTGAAATAATTTTAGGGATTAGCGAGTCTTTGGGTACAACTTTTCCAACCCATAAAGAATATGGGGCAATTTGGCTTAAGCGTTCGGTTAAAAAATTTAAACATAAAACACCACTGGAACTCATGTTGAGTGGTGATATTGGCATGATGCGTGTTTGGCATTTTTTGGATTGTACTCAAGGGTGGAAAAATTGAAATTAAAGTTCAAACTGAAATACTTAAAGTATATACTGAGGCACAAGAAGTTAGGTAGTTCTGGTTGAAATTTTGATGCAAAATGATATGCTGGCGGTAAGAATTTGTTCGGACAAGTAAGAACTGATTTATTTTTCTAAGTTTTCTTGGCATGACTGTATTTGGCAAACCAATTAAGTCCAAGTCAAGCCAAGAAAAAACAATTAAAACCACGTCAAATTTGTATCAGAATAAAGTTTACCAGGCGTCTAAAGTTATGGTTGATGAAGTGAATTAATTTGAACAAGTTATTGCAAAAGATGGTGACCTGGCTCTTTTGAATGACATTAAATCAGGCGCTGAAATTATATCATTTAGTGATATTTTAGCTTACAAAGAAGTACAAGGTCTTTTTTGCTGATATTTATAAGCGATTTGATGCCAGGCAAATTATATGCGCGTCGGGTGCTGATTGATTTATTGGCTCATAAGTTAAGATTTTAAATTATCTAAGTAAAACATACCTACAAACCTTTATGAATACAAAAGATTTTTTATTGGAGCTCGGATGTGAAGAACTTCCACCAAAATGCTTACAGCAATTATCCAATGCGTTTACGCACAATTTAACCACTGAACTTGATAAGCTTAAACTGTCTTATTCAAGCGTTGAGTCTTTTGCTACTCCTCGTCGTTTAGCGGTATTGGTTAGTAATCTTCAATTGCAACAAAATGACCAAATTATTGAGCGTAAAGGTCCATCAATTAGTGCGTTTGATCAAGATATTGAAGGCTTTGCTAAATCTTGTGGTGTAGCTAAGAATGTGTTAGTACAAAAAACATTTGGCAAGACACAATATTATTTTTTTACCAAGCAACAAAAAGGCTTAAAAACAATAGATTTACTTGAATCTACTGTTGATATTGCTATTCAAAATATCTCTATTATTAAACCCATGCGCTGGAGTAATTTGGATACGTATTTTGTACGCCCAACGCATTGGTTGATTATGATGCTAGGTTCTGATGTTGTGCCAGCTTCAATTATGGGTTTGGCTTCTGGCAATACAACTAGAGGCTTACGTTTTACTGGTGAGCGCATATTTGATATTACTTGTGCTAAGGATTATCAAAAAATCCTTCTTGAAAGAGCGCAAATTGAAGTTGACTTTAATACACGCAAAGAGATAATTAGAAAGCAAGTGATTCAGGTGGCGAAAAATAACAATGCCATAGCAGTTATTGACGAATCCTTACTTGATGAAGTTTGTGCATTGGTTGAATATCCACGTGCATTTTCTGGTAATTTTTCATCTAAATTTTTAGATGTACCGGAAGAGGCGCTAATCTCTGCAATGAAATCGCATCAAAAATATTTTCATATGTTAGATGTGGATGGTAATTTAATGCCAGTATTTATTTCAGTTGCCAATATCGAATCTAGCAATTTATCGGTTATTATTGATGGTAATGAGCGTGTAATCCGTTCACGTTTGGCTGATTCAGAGTTTTTCTGGACACAAGATAAAGCTCATACGCTTGAATCTCGTTTGGATAAATTAAATCAAGTTTTGTTTATGAAATCCTTGGGTTCAATGGGTGATAAAATCAAACGTATTGAGATATTTTCAGGTTATATTGCTACTGTTATTGGCGCTAATGTTAAAGATAGTGCTCGTGCTGGCCTGCTTTGTAAGAGTGATTTGGTGACAGATATGGTGGGTGAGTTTGCTGACCTTCAAGGTGTGATGGGTGGATATTATGCTCTTAATGATGGAGAGAATAAAGCGGTAGCTTCGGCTATTAGTGAACATTATCATCCAAGATTTTCAGGCGATTCTTTACCGAATACAAGTGAAGGTTTAGCAGTTGCGATTGCTGATAAGTTAGATACAGTTACTGGCATTATTGGTATTGGTCAAGGTCCAACTGGCTCTAAGGATCCGTATGCACTTAGAAGGATGGCGTTAGGTTTATTAAGGATTATGATAGAGTCAAAACTTAATCTTAATCTTAAAGAGCTGATTAGCAAATCATTAAATGAGAATTCATCTGCTGTAAATATCAATAGTGTTGATGATATTTATCAATTTATGATGAGGCGTTTACGAGCTTATTACAAAGAACAAAAGGTTAATATACAAGTTTTTGAAGCGGTATTAGCAGTTTGTCCAGAATCACCTTATGATTTTCATTTACGTGTTGAGGCACTTAATACATTTACCAATAATCAAGCATTTGAAAATCTGATTGAAACAAATAAACGCATTGCTAATATATTAAAAAATTATTCAAACTTATTAATTAAGGTTGATGATTCGGCCTTGGTAGAAGTAGCAGAAAAAGCGTTATTTAAGGCAACAAAAAGCCTTTCCAAGCGTATCTTAAATTCTACTAACTACACCAAGAATATACAAGAACTTATCGCCTTTAAAGATATAATTGATGAGTTTTTTGATAAAGTGATGGTCAATACAGACGATGTCGTATTAAGACAAGCGCGCTTAAACTTAATCAATTGGGTTAGGTCTTTATTTTTGTCAGTCGCTGATGTTTCACACCTTAGCTTATAACTTTATCTAACAATGAAAGTTTTAATTTAACGCTTTACGAATGTTAAAGTTGAAATGAATGGTAAAATTGCAGGGCTGAATTAACCAAGGGTTGTTAGTTTTTGTTAACATTGAGAAGTTTGATGAGCAAGTATAAGTAAAAAAATAGTTAAGCGATTGTCATTATATCGAATATTTTATGATGTAAATCAAAAAGATGAATCTATCAATTAAAGAAGTATCAGGTGGTTTATTGGTCATTTCTCAATTTACCTTAGCGGCTAAATGTCAATTCAGTTATAAGGTCTGGTTTTTATACTACCAAGTCACCAGAACAAGCTAAAGTGTTGTTTGATTATTTTTTGACTCAAATGAGAGGGCATCATGTTAGATGACATCATGACACTTTTAAGTCAATTTGAAGACGTACTCATGATGATTGGTATCGTTTCTAGCGTAGTTTTTATTATTAGTTTATTATTAATACCTTATTTATTAGGATTAATTCCATCAAATTATTTTCTAAAAAACTCAAAAACGCAATTAAAAATAAACAAACCCTTTGATTTAATCAAATTGATAATTAAAACACTGATTGGTTTTATATTACTGATTGCTGGTATTATTATGTTGGTGACTCCAGGTCAAGGATTGATATCAATTTTATTAGGTTTATTTTTAATGGAATTTCCAGGTAAGCGACAATTAGAGCTTAAATTAATCAATCACCACCCAATTTTTAAAACACTCAACTGGCTGCGCTCTAAAGTTAACAAGCCTCCATTTAAGCGATAATTCATGAAAGAAAGTAAAATAATATCAATAGTGTTACTAGCAGTAGTGGTAATATTTACGTTGTTTTACCTACTGACTCGTGATATGAAAATACCACGAAATCAATCTATGCCATGGCAGAGTTTTATCAATAATCAAGGTGATACGGTTGTGTTTAATTTAACCATGGGTAGTAGCAATCTTACCGATGCAATGCATTTATTTGGCTCTGAGGTTGAGGTTTCTTTGTTTGAAAGCGAGGGCAAAATGCCAGAACTAGAAGCGTTTTTTTTCAGTACTAAAATGGGTGGTATTGGTGCTAGTGTTATTTTAAGTTTAATGCTTGATCAAAAATGTATTGAACGTTTGAACAACAACATTAAAAAATCAATGGTTATGCCTTCAGGTGTTAGAAAAACAACGTTTAGTTTAACTGCTGAAGTATTAATGTTTAATTTAAAAATTAAGTCATTAACCTTTATACCTAAAGCAAATTTATCAAAAGAGGTGATTGTTAATCTATTTGGTGAGCCTAGTAGAATAGAGCTGTCTATTCAGGGTGTGTCGTATTGGTATTATCCAACTAAAGGTTTACGTATTATTGATGATGAAAATAAAAAAATTTTAGAATTTTATAATAAAATAATTCAATGATTAAAATGTATGGCATTAAAAACTGTGACACCATTAAAAAAGCACAAAAATTCTTGATTAATCATCAAATTGATTTTGAATTTATTGATTTTCGTGATAATCCGATTGATAAAACTAAGTTGCAAACATTTGTAGATAAGCTTACTTTAGAAAAATTAATCAATAAGCGTTCTACTACTTACCGAAACTTAAATGATAAAGAAAAAGACAATATTACCTTAGAATTAGTATTAAAAAATCCAACACTCATCAAACGTCCAGTGCTGGTAACGAATAATGATATTATGGTTGGGTTTAGCAAAAAATCTTATTCAAAGTTATGCTAACTACTATTATTATTTTTTAATTTCTTCACGTACTTTATTCATGTCAAGCGCTTTTGCCTTGTCAATAACAGCTTGCAAGTCAGTACTTGACATTGCACCTGGTTGAGAAAAGATTGCAACTTGCTCTCTAAAAATCATCAAAGTTGGAATGGAACGGATTTGAAAATTACTTGCCAGTTCTTGCTCATCTTCAGTATTTACTTTGGCAAAAATAACATCATCTATTTTGTCAGAGACTTCATCATAAGTGGATGCAAATTGTTTACAAGGGCCACACCATGGTGCCCAAAAATCTAGCACAACAATATTGTTATTTTGAATGGTTTCGTCAAAATTACTTTGACTTAGTTCTAATACTGCCATTTGATTTATCCCTAAAACTTACAAAAATAAAAGTATATCATAAAGGTATAATATATGTTAAGCAAAACCCAATCTTTTTATGAAAATTTTAATGGTTGATCTCGGATCAAGAATAACAGGCTTTGACTTAATTGAAGCTAATAAACTTAAATTTAATTATCTATCTAATGGTTGTATCCACATCAAAAGTACGTTACCTGAGTGCATTACGACTATTTTTGTAGAAATCTAGCAAATTATTCAGAAATATCAGCCTGATATTATTGTGGTGATTGAGTGTGCTTTTATGTTTCCTAATAATCAAAATCCTGATGCAACAATTAAACTTGGGCATGCGCGAGGCGCTATTATTTTATCAGAAGGTTCAAATCATAGGTTGATTAGCTGAGTACGGTCTTAATCAAATCAAAAAGCTATTGTTGGAAAAGTACATGTTACTAAAGAACAAGTATCGCGAATTGTTAAAGTTTAATAAAGTGTCTCAAGTAGATGTTATTTAGCTTATCATTGTCTTTAATCTTGACTAAAATAAATTTTAATCTTGCCAAAACCCTTCAGTTTGTTAACGGTTTCTTGCAATTTTACTAGTATTTTATCGGCACTATTATCAGGCTGAAGACATTTAAGCGGTAAGTAAAAATCCACATAAATTTTGCCCTCTAAATAGTGTAATTGAATACGGCTAACTTCATCATCGTACTCGTTATTAAATAAGGCTTTAGTCAAAATTTCCAATGCTTGTGCGCGTTCTGGCAAAGCCTCGTAGGGTGCATTAATTTCATCATCCTCTACGTCAATATGCACAGTTACATCGCTTAAATCTTTCAAGCATTTTTTAGCCACACGCTCAACACTAACACTAATAATATGTCCCTCGCTAACACTTAAAAATGGATCAACTTGCACATGTACATCACAAGAAATAGTATGTCCAATTTTGCGAGTACGTAGAGAGTGAACACTATTAACACCACTAATTTTCCCTAGTGCATGTTTTAATTGTGTCACTTGTTGTGCATCAATGGAGGTGTCTACCAGTTCTTTGGTTGCATCTAAACCCAATTTCCAGGCAATGTAAATAACCATCAAACCTACAACAATAGCTGCAATGCTATCTAAATATGGATAGCCATTTAAACTGCCAAAAATACCAATCAACACTACAATTGAAGACAATGCGTCTGAACGGTGATGCCAAGCATTGGCTTTTAATAAGTCAGATTTATAAGTATTAGCTACCTTTAAGGTATACCAATATAAAGCCTCTTTAGAAAAAATTGACAAGGTACCAATGCTTAAAAGCAGTGAACTATGTGAAAGTGAATAAGGGTTAGCCAATCTAGTCATGGCATTAAAGATAACACTCAAGCCAATAATGGCTAAAATAATTGCAAGACCTAGTGTGGCAACCGTTTCAAATCGTTTATGCCCATAAGGATGTTCCTCATCAGCATCAAGGGCTGAATGTTTAGTGGCATATAAAATCAAGCCATCAGATAATAAATCAGAAAACGAGTGAATGCCATCTGCAATTAAAGCACCAGAATTGCCAATAAAACCTGCAATAATTTTAAATACTGCTAATAAAAGATCAACAACAGCACCCATAAGGGTGACTTTTTGACTGGCTTGTGTGCGTTTAACTAAATCCAAAGTGATAAAAATCATGAATGATGATCGCTTTATTTTATGTTATCTCTATTTAAATATGCAATTATTAAACCATGTCTAGTGACGATAATGGCTTATTAGAGCCTTCTTTTTGTGCAGCTTGCAAGCAAAATTATAGTAGAACATATATATTTATGATTCAAAAGTTTCTACACAGTTTTAAAAATCAATTTTATTTTATAATAAATACACTGCATAAAAGGGTACCTGAATGTTTATGCTCTGATTTTAATGATTATTTTTGCCTTTTTTACTATCAAAGAATGGTTATAATTAAACACGTTATTAATAATGGAGAATTTAATTAATAACCCATCTACTCTTTTTCAAATTGCTAATAATTTTAGTGGAAATAGATAAAGTTCTAAAATACTTAGAGTTAGAAATAGTGATTTGATTGGCGTTAAAATTAATGTCTTTTATTTTAAGTTTAAGCGTTTCACTTGACCTTAAACCGTAACCATACAATGAGTTGATAACTGTCTTTTAGTTGTAGAATGATTGATTCTGATTGTTATTTTAAGAGAATGTCAGGCAAGTTTTTCTTGTAGCTAACTCTTAGTGTTGAGATTAAATCTTTTTTAATGCTGATTTTCAATATGATTATATTTTACAAAACGTAAAATATAAGATTGATGAATAAGAACCGTCTCTTGACTGTAATAATGTTTATTTAATTGATTATTAATGTAATAAATTGCATTCTTAATTTTAAGATTAAAATGGTGAAATATCATCATTCATTAATAAGAATAGTGCAAATAACCTAAGGTAATTTACTTGAGTAATAAATCATTAAGTAGCGGTTTTGATTGATTTAAAGCTATGGCTGTTTAAGGTTTGAACGAGTGAAAAAGCAAACTGGCTTAACATTAAGCTTGAGTATGAAGTGGTAAACGATTTAAAGATTGCTATTAAGTTGTGCGAATAAGAGAAAGACTTTGTTACACGTACTATGCTAGTAAGTTAGTTAGAAGATATCGAGTAAGAACACACTTATTGGCTAGAAAAATTATATCCAATCACAAATGTAAATCTAGTTTGTTTTAAACGTTTTAATAGTACGATTTTTCGTGCTGTTTTTTATGTTATTTCACTAAAAATGTATTTTTTACATAAATAACTTGCAATTGCAAATGATAATAAGTATTATTTGTGTTTAAGTTTTTCAAGAGAAGATGCCTATTAACAAAAAATACAATTTGATGGAGAGATACAATGCAAAAGGAATATTTAATATTGTCACAAAAAGATTTGAAAGATTATTTGGCTTATTTTGATAAGTTGGCTAATTAGCGTAGGTTATAAATGTATTGTTTATCTCTCTTCGCTAATTATCTCCGATAGCAATCATTTAAACATTGCCTCATGCTTTTAGTCTAAGTATGAGGCAAACCAAAAAATGCATGACGGGTTTATCATCTACCCTTTCAAACTTAATGGGTAAATTGATTATGCTATCAAGCCTTGTAGAGGTAACTACTTAACATGGAAAGACAAATGAAAAATAAAAAGTTAAAAATAACCATAAATACAACAAATTTATCAGGAAAAAGTTAGCGGTTTGATTGAAATGGTATAGTTCAAGCAATAACAAGGTTGATTTTGGTGATTTAGAACTGACTGTTTTACACATAGTAAATGAGTAGTTTGATGGCACAATCAAAGTTAAAAGAAGAGGAAAGAATGGGCCCTCACTAAAGAAAACGATATTATTTTAGATGAGACAATGATTATACCAACATCAGCGTCTTTATAGCTAGTATAGGTCGTATTGGAAGGCATGAATGCTAGTCTTTTAACTTGGTTTATAGTAAGATTGATGGCACTGATAAGAAAAAAGATTTGATTTATACTCTTTCACCAGCAGAAAGTGTTATTGTCTTTTTGACAAAATAAAGTGGATGAACAAAAATCAGTCAATGGTTAAAAGTTGTTTACGAACTCTAATGAAACAGCTATTTTGAGTAAAATTTTTATAATTTAAGAAGAAATAATATGAAAGTACAAAAAAAATTAATAATTTCATCTGCCTTAACAGTGGTAATGGTAATCTCTATTACAAGCACATTTTTGAGTAGTGAAGAGGTCAGTCCGTTGTTGATCACTTATGCAAACATTGCAACGGCAAACTACACGGATGCTTTAAATGATGCTAAAACACTAAAAGAAAAGTTAAAATATTTTACTAATCGTCCCACAATAGTTTTAATGGAAAATGCTAAAGCAGCGTGGTTAAATGCTCGTGAATCTTATGGACAAATAGAAGCATTCAGATTGTCTAATGGACCTATTGATGCAGAGGAAGGCTGGCATACGTCTTATGGTGCTCCAGAAGGACAATTAAACGCTTGGCCGTTAGATGAAAATATGATTGATTATACGACGAATGCTAAAGGTAAAAAAACAACTGGTAATATTATTGATACCAAAGGTATGTTAAATCTAGGTGGTGAAAATCCTTTAGCGATTGATGTTAGTACAATTACTCCTAGTGTATTAGCAGCTCTTAATGAAAATGGTGGTGATGCTAATGTTGCAACGGGCTATCATGCTATTGAATTTTTATTATGGGGTCAAGATCAAGATTATACTAATTTTATGAAAGATGGTGTAACAAATGGTGCGTTGGTAGCAGGTCAAAGAGCACTTTCTGATTATACGATTAATGCGAATGCTGATCGTCGTAAGCAATATTTAAACGCAGCAGCAAGCCTGATTGTTTCTGATTTAGAATCAATGGTTTTAGCTTGGGCAGATGGTGATAGCACTAATTACAAGGCGGCGTTGTTGGGTAAAAATTCTGATGTAACTAAGAATATTGATACAAAAGTAGCGCTAAAGCAAATCTTTTCTGGTTTGGGTGTTTTTATTAAGTCTGAACTTGCTAACGAACGTATTGCAGTGGCAGTGCTTACGCCTTCTGAAGAGGATGAACATAGTTGTTTTTCTGATAACACACATCGTGATATTACACAAAATTTCCAAGGTTTTAAGAATTTGTTGTTTGGTACTTATAATAGCGTTGACTATGGCGTAGCACCTATTGATGCCATGAAAGATAAAACTAAGTTGATGAGTTTGATTGCATCTGTTAATGCCAAAATTAATCAAATGAATACATTGGCACAAGTGAGTCGTCATTTTGATTATCAAATTCGTCTGAATGATACTCAATCTAGACAAATCAAAAAACTTAAAAATGAGTTAAGGGCCATTGGTGATCAAATGATTTATGTGGCAAAATCAAATGGTGTTGATTTGACGGTTGAAGATATAATAGATGCACAGGAAACCAAACTATAAATATTTATTAGTTCTAAGTATATCAATTCTTGCTGTTAGTTTAATGGTAAGGGTTTTTGCTAATGGCTTGGAAGATTTATCAATCCGTGTATTAAATCAATCTTTTACACAAATTCAGCCTGACTTAAATAATGATGAGGTGGATGAGTTTATTTTAGGTAAAAGTTTTTTTCGTATTCCTTGGGTGGAGGCACCTTCTGCAACAACACGTGACGGATTAGGTCCGTTATTTAGTGCCAATACTTGTATTAATTGTCATGCAAAAAATGGTCGTGGTAAGGTATTTGAAACAAAGAATATCGTTGATAGGTCGCATGTGATACGCTTGTCTATATTGTCAAATGGCACAGATGAACATCAACGAATGATAGCTAAATTTGGCTTTATTCCTGAGCCGAGTTATGGCGCTCAAATTAGTATTAATGGTGTTCCAGGTGTGCCTTTTGAAGCTAAACCTTTAGTGCATTATTCAACTAAAGATATTCATTATCCTGATGGCACTATTGTTACCTTACAACAACCAATAATTAAGTTAAAAAATTTGGGTTATGGTGATTTACACCCTAATACAATTGTTAGTGCTAGGATTGCCCCAGCACTTGTTGGATTGGGCTTATTAGAGCAAATTACTGATGCGCAAATCCTAGCCAATGAAGATGTTCATGATGCTAATCATGATGGTATTTCTGGTAAAGCCAATCGAGTTTGGTCAAGTCAAACCAAGCAAGTGGAGATTGGTCGCTATACTTGGAAAGCTTCTACTCCAACGATAAGACATCAATTGGCCAATGCTGCTATTAATGATATGGGGTTGACCAATCCTATTCATGAACATCAGTCGTGCATGCCAATACAAATTGAATGTATTAACGCTTCAAAAGATGGGGAAAAGCATGAACTGACAGCACAAAGATTAAGTGCCATTAGTTATTATTTGACAAACTTAAAGCTGCCAAAATCTATTGTTAAAGAGTATCAAGGACAAAGACTATTCTCTGAAATTGGCTGTTTACAATGCCACATTTCAAGTTACTTACTACCTAGTACCACCACTATATATCCATATAGTGATTTTTTATTGCATGATATGGGAGAGGGTTTGGCAGATTCTCGTTCAGAGTTTGATGCTTTGGGCAATGAATGGCGTACACCGCCATTATGGAGATTGGGCAGAGTCGCTTTAATGCTCAAAGATAATAAGAATTTTTTGCATGATGGTCGTGCACGTAACTTTGAACAAGCAATCCTTTGGCATGGCGGCGAGGCTGAGAAATCTAAAACTTTGTTTATGAATTTACCTATTAGTAGTAGGGATAAAATATTGCAATTTTTGAATGAAATATAAGGATACTTGATGACGGTTGTTTTTTTGGTTGTGGTCGGTTGGTGTAAATACAGTTGGTGAGAAAGTTCTTTAACCAAGTTTTTATTGTTAATATAGTATTAGTTATTAAAAATGCTGAGTTATTGATTGATAGTATTAACCAATCTAATCAAACAGCCGTCAAAAGGTAATTTGATAAAAAGTTGAAACCACTTATTTACTGGGTGATTTAAATGAGGATTATTTAGACATATAAAAATATAAAATTCCAACTAGATTTAATTACCTCTATAGGGGTGATGCGCTATGTATAAGCATTCACATAAAACCATCAACGCTTTGGAATACATATTTTTTACAAAATATTTGTCTCATCAAAGGATTAAAAATATGGCGTTAATGATTGCTCAGCCAATCATTAATTATTTGTCTGAAATATTTAATGATTATAAAACTCATCAGTCAAAATTTCTTGAAAGGAAACAATACGTTAGTACAATTTTGTTAAATACTTTGGTTAGTGATGTGACTGGTTTGAGTAAGAAATTTAAGAATAGAGCAAATAATTATAGGACAGAATACGTAATTAGTGACAATAGCATGAATGCCATTAAAGTCATTCTTGCAACGCAAGCTCAGGTTATTAATTCATCAGATTATCAAGATTTTAGCGATATTACGTGTCAATTAAAAGCAAGAAAATAGATTAATCAGTTCATTAATATTAAACGATTCGATTGTTAATGCAAATAATATGTCCGAGTTTAATTTTGTTAATAACAAGGATAAACGCTCATACTAATCCTTATGAAGGCTTATTGCATTTCTTAAATGAATGGCTAGGATTTGTCTCTAAGGTGTTGGATGCTGATGTAGATTAACCCACTTGAATACTTAATAAACCCTCATAAACAAATTTATTGGCTGTTTTTGTTAAGTTCGTTGATGATTAATTTTATTTTTTTAAAGTGCTACCCAAAATAAAAATATGTTATTTTCCAATACTGATGGGTGCTAAAAAAGTGGTATTATTTGCCAATACTACCTTATTAGATCAATACGGTTTTATACATATAGATGGTTTTTTATGTGTAAGTGAGTGCTATTTACGCTTAATTCGTTCATTTTAAGAGATTTTACCCGCTGTTACATCACATCTATTGTACTTTGTACCGTGATTGTTGGCGTTTCATAAAGTGCATCATATAATGCTAAGGTTTTAAATCCATTGACGTTTTATTGAGTGTATCCTGTGGAATCCTTGTTGTTTAGCTTTCGTTATTCTATGAGTATTGGTTTTGTGACAGGTGTTTTTATATTTTTATTTGGCAGTTTTGTGGGTGTTTTATGATATAACTTATTTACTTTTGTGTTTTCATTGTTAGAATCTAATCTAAGACATTCCCATATTAAGTTAGGTTTTAGCAATGTGATTGAGCGATTTTTAATTTCTCAACTACAACATTAAATTCACCATTTTAGAAGCCGTCTTAATGCCAATTTTGATAGTTTTTTATCAATTTTGTATTTATTGTTTGACACATTAACCCTTTAAAAAATATAAACTAATATTAAATTTGGTTTAGAAAAGAATAGATGAAAAACTTTCAAAATCTGTAAGGTTTTAAGACTAAAAAGAAGATAACAATGAAACGTAGAGATTTTATTAAAACATCCATATTAGCTAGCAGCGCTTTGGCGATAGACTGTGGTGATAAAAAATCCGTCAAATTAATCCTACCTGATTATGCAGATAGGATTTTTGTTGTACCGCCGCTCATTAAGCCTAAAATTATTAATGGTAAAAAAATCTTTAAATTTTCAATTAATTACAACACAACAGAAATTTTTAAAGACAAATTAACGCATGTATTAGGCTATGGTAATAGCCTTCTAGGCCCAACCATTCGAGTGAATAATACAGATGATGTGGGTTTTGAAATAACCAATCATTTGTCAGTTAACACCACCACGCATTTCCATGGATTGCATTTACCAGCTAAAGAAGATGGTGGTCCGTATCAAATTATTCCACCTAACAAAACATGGAAACCTAACTGGCGCATTAATCAATTAGCCTCAACCCAATGGTATCACCCACATCTTGAAGGTTATACGGGTGAGCAAGTGTATAAAGGTATGGCAGGTTTTTTCTTAATTGATGATGAAACATCCAAATTATTAGATATTCCTAAAACCTATGGTATTGACGATTTACCAATGGTGATTCAAGATAGGCGGTTTGATGAAAATGCCCAATTGTTTTATTTAAACAAAGGTGATTTTGATAAATCAGGCGGCATGAAGGGTCATACAATTTTGGTGAATGGCAGACCCGTGCCTATTTTAAATGTACCTGCTCAAGTGATTAGACTAAGAATACTCAATGGCTCTAATGCAAGAATTTATAATTTAGGTTTTGAAGACGATATTCAGTTTTATCAAATTGCCAGTGATGGTGGTTTTTTAGAAAAACCAGTGACACTTACTCGAGTGTTATTAGGCCCTGCAGAGCGTGTAGAAATTTTGCTTGATTTGGGCAAAAGTAAGGGAAAAACATTACAATTAAAAAGTTTTAGTGCTGAATATTATGACAAACAAAAGCTTAATGGACACCAATTTGGCGGGCCGTTTAAAGTGAGTGGCACAGGTAGTTTATCGCATTCAGTAGATACGTTAGACAAAGTCAATTTTGATATCATGAGCATTCATGTTAATCAATCAACTAGTATCAATGTCGTTAAAAAAATTCCTAGTAAGCTCACTAAAATAACCCGATTAAAAGTATCAGATGCCGTTAAAACTAGACATTTTGGATTAACAGTTATGAGTGGTTTTAAAATCAATAGACGAGTGTTTACTTCGATGTTTAAAACTATCAATGATATTGCACTTGAAGGCGAGCATATGCTGCATTTAATTAATAACATGCAAATGGACATGAATGTGATTAATGAAGTGGTTAAAAAAGGCGATATTGAAATTTGGCGAATTACCAATGGTGCACACACTGCGCACCCTTTTCATATTCATGACGTTCAGTTTCAAATTATTGACAGAGAACAAGGCGATGGCTCGGACCCAACACCACCTAATGAAAATGAGCGTGGTTGGAAAGACACTGTATTACTTATGCCAGAAGAAGCAGTGCGAGTGATTGCTAAATTTGACCATTACGCCGATACTCAATACCCTTATATGTACCATTGCCATATATTAGAACATGAGGATGCAGGCATGATGGGGCAGTTTTTGGTAGTAGAGCCAGAGGATTTTGACACTGTCATAACTGATATTGATAACAATAAAAGAATACCGTTAAAGTCTTTTTGCAAGGTTAGTTAATCATAGCATTTTTTTTAGTTATCTTATATAATGACGCGAATCATTATCATTTTTATTGTTAAATGCTATCAGTTAACGATTTATCAATTACTTATCAAGCCACTCAAGTGTTAAATGAATTTAATTTAAGCCTTGTTACAGGTGATATTTTCGCATTAACAGGTGATAGTGGTAGTGGAAAAAGTTCAGCACTTAGATTTATTGCTGGTCTTGATGAGGTGCAAAGTGGGCAAGTAGTTTTGGATGGCAAGCAATTATCCAGCAATGGCGTACATAATATAGCAACAGAATTAAGAGAAATAGGCATGGTGTTTCAAGATTATGCATTATTTCCGCATATGAATGTTAAAAAAAACATTGCTTTTGGTATTCGTCATTTATCAAACAACGGACAAAAAGCAAGGATTAAAGAATTGCTTTTGATGATTGGCTTAGAGGGAGAGGGCATCGAAAAAAAATATCCACACCAACTTTCAGGTGGTGAGCAGCAACGTATTGCCTTGGCTCGTGCATTAGCACCCTCGCCAAAATTATTATTATTGGATGAGCCGTTTTCTAGTTTAGATAAGAACCTTCAAGAACAAATAGTGTTACAAGTCAGAGGTATTTTAAAAAAAACTAATATCACTTCAATTTTAGTAACACATGATAAACATGAGGCGACTATTTTTGCTGATAAAGTAGGGGTGATTGAGAATAGGCAGTTGACTGTTAATTAATAATAGATATTGTTTGTTATTGTGTAACTTGATTAATTTTTCATAAGGATAAAAATAAGAATGAATATAAAAATATGTGTGTCATTAACATTGATAATGTTGGCACTGACAATAACTAATGCTAGTTTAGCACAAACAAAAAGTGAAGATTTAATTACTGTATACAGCTCTAGAAAAGAGCACTTAATTAAACCATTATTTGAGTCTTTTACAAAAGATACAGGTATTAAAGTGACGTATTTAACGGGTAAAGGTAGTGCGTTGATTGAACGTTTGAAATTGGAAGGTAAAAATACCAAAGCCGATATGTTTATGACTGTAGATGCTGGCAATCTTTGGTATGCAGCCACGCAAGATTTATTTCAAGCAGTGCAAACACAAACATTAAAAAGCAATATTCCAAGCCATTTGAGAGATCCTAAAGGTCTGTGGACAGGTTTGTCAGTACGTGCAAGAACCATTGTTTATAGCACTGAACGTGTTAATCCAACTGATTTATCCACTTATGAGAATTTGGCAGATACTAAATGGTCAGGTAGATTGTGCTTAAGAAGCAGTAAAAAAATTTACACCAAATCATTGGTGGCATCGATGATTTATCATCAAGGAAAAAATAAAGTGGGCGATATTATTAGTGGTTGGGTGAATAATTTGGCAGCTACGCCCAACGCTAAAGATTCTCATGTTATGAATGCAATTGTTTCAGGTCAATGTGATGTTGGTTTGGTAAATACTTATTATTTTGGTCGTCTAATTGCTAAAAATTCTAATGTACCATTGAAGCTATTTTGGGCAAATCAGGATACCACAGGTGTACATGTTAATGTATCAGGTGCTGGCGTGATAAAATATGCTACCAATGTCAAGGGTGCTATTAAATTATTAGAATGGTTGTCAAGTGCTAAAGCGCAAGCCATTTACTCATCACTTAATAAAGAATACCCAGCCAATCAAAATGTTGCTTCAGATGAAGTGGTATCAAGTTGGGGCTGGTTCAAACAAGATAAAATGAATTTAGTACAAACGGGTATATTGCAAGCCGATGCAGTGAAGTTAATGCAAATAAAAGGTTACAAGTAGACTCTTTTTTATGTTACAAGCCTAAGGTTTGGGAAAATCTTAGGTTTTTCTTTTTTAAAATAGTATTAATAAAAATTAAAAGAAGTATTTTGGGAAAAAACTGCTTTAAATCAAAAATTTGGATTAGTATATTAGCACTATTAGTGGCTATGCCAATTTTTGTCGTGGCTTTGTCGTGGTTGTTTCCAGAGCGTGAATTGTGGGCACATTTTTCCACTGTTTTATTGCCAAGTTTAATCACTGCTACTATGGTTTTGCTTATTGGTGTAGGATTAGGCGTTACACTTTTGGGTACACTTTTGGCATATTTTGTGGTGATGGTAGAATTTCCAGGTAGATTATGGCTAGAGTGGGCGTTGTTTTTGCCTTTTACCATTCCTGCATACGTATTGGCTTTTGTATATTTAGGTGTGTTTGATTATTCTGGTTATGCGCAAGTGTGGATTCGTGAAGTATTGGGCTTGCCAGGATTTGATATTCGCACTGGATCGTGGGCGATTATTTTTACTTTTACAATGGTATTTTACCCTTATGTGTACATAATGGCACGTGCAGCATTTAAACGTCAAAAAATTAATATAATCGAAGCTAGTCAATTGTTAGGTGCTAGTCCTTTACGTGTGTTTTTTAACATATCTCTACCCATGGCGCGTCCAGCTGTTGCTGCTGGATTACTAGTAACGTTAATGGAAACACTGGCTGATTTTGGCGTAGTTAGTTTGTTTAATTTTGATACTTTTACTACGGCAATTTATTCGGCTTGGGGTGATTTTCGTTCCATTGAAGTGGCAGCACAATTAGCATCATTATTAGTGTTAGTAGCATTTTTCTTAATTTATTTTGAAAAAAAAGCACGTGGTCAAGCAAAATATTATTCAAATGACGTGTCTAATAAAAGACCTTATCATGCTTTAGGTGTTGTTGGTTGGTTGATTAGTTTGTTTGTGTTTAGTGTGTTTGTATTTTCTTTTGCTATGCCTATATTGCAATTAATCATTTGGGGCTGGACATCTGTGAGTGAGGAATGGAGTATTAAGTATGTTGATTTGATTATTTCAACTTCGGTTCTAACTATATCAGCCGCTTTAATAACGATTAGTGTTGCTATTATATTGGCATTACCCAGTCATTGTAAAAGAAATAGTCCTTGGCTTAAAGGTTTGATTAGCATGTCAATGTTAGGCTATGCACTACCAGGCTCAATTATGGCTGTTGGATTATTATATGGTATTAATCAAATGTCAGCAATCAGTGTATATTTTGGCGGTCAAAGTATTAATCATATTATTTTTGGCTCTATTGTTTTGTTGTTATTTGCTTATGTATCTCGTTTTATGGCAATTGGTTATAGTTCAATTAAAGCTAGTACCGAACAAATCAAGCCCATATTTATCCAAAGTGCACGTCTACTTGGTGCGTCACGCTTCCGGCTTATTTGGCAAATATACCTACCCATGATAACACCAGGAATTTTTGCAGGTGGTTTGTTGGTTGCCGTTGATGTGATGAAAGAATTACCAGCCACTTATTTATTGCGTCCATTTGGCTGGGATACATTGGCAGTTCAAGTCTATGAATTAAGTACTGAAGGTTTGTTTGAACGAGCTGCTGTACCAGCACTTATAATGGTTCTATTTGGTGTAGTACTAATGTTGATATTTCAATTATTAGATAAAAAATATTCAAAACAAAGTTATAAACAATAATTCATGATGTTATTTATCTATACATTCATAACAGTATTCAAAAAACAAGTCTTAATTGGCTAAAACTTTTATACGACATGGATGATTTATTAAACATTAACGGCGTTACTTGTGCAGCAATCAATTCTGGCATTAAATGTGCACAAAATTTATCGACAAACTCAAGCACTAAGGACACTGAAAAGCTAGATTTATCTATTGTTAGCTTGAAAAAAGGCACACAAACTGCAGCTGTTTTTACGCAAAACGTATTTTGCGCTGCGCCTGTATTGGTGGCAAAAAATCATCTTAATCATACTATTAAAGCGTTAGTCATTAATAGTGGTAACGCCAATGCAGGTACAGGCTTAGATAGTGCTAGCGTAGGACTTAAAAATGCTTATAAGGTTTGTGAATTGGTGGCAAAAGAGTTGGGTATTAAGACCGAAGAAGTATTGCCATTTTCAACAGGTGTGATTGGGCAAGTGTTGCCTATGGTTTGTTTTGAGGATAATATACCTATATTGGTTTCTAGTTTGGTAATAAATAACTTATCCCAAGTGGCACAAGCCATTATGACGACTGATTTGGTCGATAAAGTGCATTCTGAACAATTTAAAATAGGTGATGATTTAATTACCATTACTGGTATTGCTAAAGGCTCAGGCATGATTCGCCCTAATATGGCAACCATGCTTAGTTTTATTTTTACTGATATTAAAGCCACTCAATCTGAGTTGCAAGATTGCTTAACTCAGGCCGTTAATCAATCTTTTAATCGTATTACTATAGATGGCGACACCTCTACTAATGATGCTTGTACGTTAAGTGCGACTGGCGCATCTAGTGTTAAAATTAATAATTGTATGGATGAGTTTCAACAATCATTAAATACTGTCACCAAAACGTTAGCACATAAAATTATTAAAGATGGTGAAGGTGCAACTAAATTTGTTGAAGTGTGTGTTAAGGGTGGAGCAAGTACCAAAGATTGTCTTGAAGTAGCCTATACGGTTGCACATTCACCTTTGGTTAAAACTGCTTTATTTGCTTCTGATGCAAATTGGGGGAGAATTTTAGCAGCAGTAGGACGTGCCAATATTGCACATTTGAAAGTTGAAGAAGTGAGTATTTATTTAGGCGACGTGTGTTTGATTAAAACAGGGGAGTTGAATACTCACTACACTGAAACGCAAGGTGAAGCGCAAATGGTAAAATCTGAAATTGTTATCACCATTGAAATTGGTAAAGGTGCTTCAAAAGAAAGTGTATGGACAACTGATCTTTCTTATGACTATATAAAAATTAATGCAGAATATAGAACTTAATGATCATGAGTGTTTTTAAACTTTTAATTTCATGTTCAGATGAACATGCTTTAGTAGAGCTGTAGTCAGTCAATTTATTTTTAAGCATTAGGGTAATTTAAGAAGCTTACGGTCATATTGATGAATAAAATCAACATTTTTTGTGTGTATTAAAATTGAATCAAGATCTTTCTCTTATTCATTGAGTGAATTTAAAAATGCCTTCATCCTAGTTGTCAATCAATACAATATAGTCTGACGATTAAGTGATGCAGCGTAGTTTAAAAGAATATTAATTATGGGCTCTAATTCTTCTCACTATGTAGCAGATTTATTGCATCGTGTTTATGAGTTCAAGTTAGGAGGTGAAGTTTTTGGTATTCTGTTAATAACTATGGTAAGCTTTTCAAATTGACCACTTGGTATGGTGTACCGTTTAGAGTGGATATTCATCAAGCAACTAAAAATAATGATATTGTTGAAATGAGCAAGACAGTCAATACATTTAATTTGGATGTAATTGTTTTTTGGCACATTATATGCAAATTATTCCTTAAAACCTACGCAATCAATATAAAAATAAAATTATTAATATTGATTATAGCTTCTTGCCATTATTTACAGGTGCAAATCCATATTCTCGTGTTACGCATTTGTCATTATGTGACTGGTGTGTTAGATGAAGACCAGATTATTGAACAAGATGTCACCAGAGTAAACCATGGTGATAGTGCTAATGACATGAAGAAAATTTGGTAAGATATTGAGAAAATTACACTGGCAAAAAGGTTTGCAATACCATTTTGAAGACCGAATACTAATTTGTCATAATAAAATCATTGTATTTTTTAGTGGTTAATTGACATTGATAACGGCTGGCATTATTTCGTAAAATAGCCGTTGATGGAAAAAATATTATGTCTCTCTATTTTAGTAAAGATTGTATTTTTATTTAAAAAATTATTGTTTTGACTACTTGCAATAATGAATACTTTAAAGCGTTTGACAATGAGTAAGAGTTTATTATAATTCTAACTTAATTGTATGTTTAGAGAAAAAACCGATATGTAACCTTATTTTAACTACTTTAATGATTGCTTCGTTAGAATTAATTTCAATATTTGAATTAAATTGTATGCCTGTAATACGTATACCTGAGCCTTATTCATAGGTAATTAAAGCTTTACACATAAGTGTTTTATCGGTTTTATTGTTACTTAGTTTTTCAAGTAGCAATTTATGATTAGCCACTCTAAATGAAAAGTTATTTTTGGATATTGCGGTTTAAATTTTTCCAAGATATGGCTAATGAATAAGTTAGTTGTGGTGACAACTACAATTTACAGATGTCCAGAATGAGGGTCTAATGTTTGCTCAATATCAGATTTGATTTGTTCTAGTTTGTTAATCACTTTCAAGCAAGTTTGATATAGTTTTTCCAATAAAAGTAGGGTGAATACTTTTGCCTTTAATATTGAGCAAATAAGAATCAATTTTTTTGTAGTTGTTGGATTTGTATATACAGTAGGTTACGTAATATTAAGCTCTTTGCTAGCTTTGGTAAAACTGAATAGATACCGACTCAAAGCTATGCAGTTGTTTCAATATATATTAATCATTTTGATAGGATTTATTTGTTATAAACATCATAGTAAATATTATTTTACATTATTTAAATGTTCTTGTATCATGGGTGTTTTTTAATAGACAGGAGTCCACAATGGATCAATCTAATAGATATGCTGATTTGTTATTAGACGAAGAAACATTAATTAAAGAAGGTAATCATTTTCTTGTTGCTTACACTATGACACCAATGCCTGGTTTTGGTGGTTATTTAGAAACAGCAGCTCATTTTGCTGCCGAAAGTTCAACAGGCACTAATGTGGAAGTGTCAACTACTGATGATTTCACTAAAGATTTAGATGCGATGGTGTATGAAATTGATGAAGCTAAAGGCACCATGAAAATTGCATATCCTAATAACTTGTTTGACCGTAACTTAATTGACGGTCGTGCTATGGTTGTATCATTACTCACTCTGATTATTGGCAATAATCAAGGTATGGGAGATGTGCAGTGTGCTCAAATCCAAGATTTTTGGATTTCAAGAAAATTCTTAGAAATTTTTGACGGCCCTTCTCTGGATATTACTGATTTATGGAGTATTTTAGGCCGCTCTAGAACTGATGGTGGTTATATTGCAGGAACAATTATTAAGCCTAAGTTAGGTCTTCGTCCAAAACCTTTTTCTGAAGCAGCATACCAATTTTGGTTGGGCGGTGATTTTATTAAGAATGACGAACCTCAAGGTAATCAAGTTTATGCTCGTATGAAAGATGTAACACCTTTGGTTGCTGACGCTATGAGGCGTGCGCAAGATGAAACCAGTGAAGCTAAAATTTTCTCTGCTAACATTACCGCCGATGATCATCATGAGATGTGTGCTCGTGCTGACTACATCTTAGAAACTTTTGCTGAAAATGCGCATCATGTGGCTTTTTTAGTTGATGGTTATGTTGGTGGTTGTGGTATGATTACCACTGCACGTCGTAATTACCCTAATCAATACTTGCATTATCATAGAGCAGGTCATGGAGCTATCACCTCCCCAAGCTCTGTGCGTGGGTATACTGCTTTTGTTTTAGGTAAACTTTCTCGCCTAATGGGCGCGTCTGGTATCCATGTGGGTACAATGGGTTATGGTAAGATGGAAGGCGGTGCTGATGATAGAAATATTGCATATATGATTGAACGTGATAGTGCTGATGGTCCGGTTTATCATCAAGAGTGGTTTGGTATGAAACCAACAACACCAATTATTTCCGGTGGTATGAATGCATTACGTCTTCCAGGTTTCTTTGAAAATCTAGGTCATGGCAATGTAATCAATACTTCTGGTGGTGGTTCTTACGGTCATATTGACTCTCCTGCGGCGGGTGCTAAGTCATTACGTCAAGCATACGATTGTTGGATGGCTAAAGCTGATCCAATCGAGTTTGCTAAAGACCATAACGAATTTGCTCGTGCATTTGAATCATTCCCGAACGATGCTGATTCTCTATATCCTGGTTGGAGAGATAAGCTAGGTATTCACAAGTAAAACTTGTAATAAATAGTTTATAAAAACCTCTGCTTACATGCAGAGGTTTTTATATATAAAGTATTAAAATATAAACATTATAAATTTAGGATAGAGTTATGTCAGATTTCGATATTAACCAATTTGAAATTAAATTAGAACCTTTTTATGAGGCTCAATCAAACGAAGTAGAACTATATACTGCAGCATATAATGCAAAATTACCAGTGATGATCAAAGGACCAACAGGTTGTGGTAAATCTCGTTTTATTGAACACATGGCTTATAAATTAGACAAGCCCATTATCACTGTATCTTGTAATGAAGATATCACTGCTTCAGACTTGATCGGTCGTTTTTTACTAGATGCTAATGGTACTCGCTGGGTAGATGGCCCATTAACACTAGCAGCACGTCATGGTGCAATTTGTTATTTGGATGAAATTGTAGAAGCGCGCCAAGATACAATGGTAGTTATTCATTCTCTTACTGACCATAGACGTGAACTAATGTTGGATAAAAAGGGTGAACTTGTTAAAGCGCACCCAGACTTTCAGTTGGTGATCTCATATAATCCAGGTTATCAATCATTGATGAGAGATCTTAAACAATCAACTAAGCAGCGCTTCACTGGAATGAATTTTGATTATGCTAATGCTGAATTAGAAGCTAGTATTGTTGTTAAAGAGTCAGGTATTAATGCTGATATTGCAACTAAATTAGTCAAATTTGCTCATGCGACTCGTAATTTGGTTGGTCATGGGCTTGATGAAGGCGCGTCCACACGACTGCTTAATTATGCAGGTGTATTAATTGCATCAGGTGTTAGTGTGAAAGATGCTTGTAATATGGCACTAGTATGTCCAATAACCGATGATGCAGAAATTCGAACCACCATGAACGGTGTAATTGATGCAATTTTTGACTAAAAGTTATTTAATATGGTTAAAGTAAGTCAACATAAATCCTTAAATTGTGCTTTTAATACGGTTCAAAGAGTATTTTCTGCAAATATTGAGCAAGCCATTCAGAAACTCTCAGAACAAAGTTTAATTGAGTACTACAACGGTGCTGAATTTTTAGCAAAAATTGGGCAGGGTGACGCTTTATCTATTTCTTTTTTGAAGACTATGCCCTGGATAGGTGAATTCTATGGTGATGGTAGTATTCAAAAAATTGTTAATTTTGCCTATCAAAAAATATCTAGAACACCCAATAAAAGAGCAGTTGAGCCATTCTTAAATAGCTTTATTGATGTTATTGAACATACAAACAATGATCAACTTGATCAGTATCTGAATTTAATTGAATATCATTTAAGCAAAACCACATTTTCAGTGCATGGTATTCATGATACATACGCTTCCCCATCATTAATAGTTATGCTTGATAATATGAATTTGTTGTTGGAGCAATTAGAATTTGAAGGTATTTATGAGTGGATTAATTACGGTTTAAGATATTTTCAAGATCATCCTGAGCGGCAAAAGGAATACTTTTCATTATCAAGTGCAGATTCAAAAGCTGTATTTCAACGCCAAAGAAAGGGTTTGTTGTTTAATGATATTGAGCGAGAAATTAATTTGTTTCAGTGTGCACTTTGGAAAACGGACTTTATGTACGCACCATATTCTCCAAATTTTGAAAAGTTAGAACATTTTCACCCTTATTTAGAAGACAGCGTTATTCGTTTGCCTGATATTTATGAGCCATTAAATGGTATTAATGCTTGTAAACGTTATATGGCTTTAGTGGCACACTTGATTGTACATCATCAATTTACCACCAAGATTGTAGCCGATAATATTTCACCACAGCAACGATTTTTTACCGAGATTTTTGAAGATGCTCGGGTCGAGTATTTAGCCATTCAAACTTACCCTGGTTTGAAAAATTTATGGTTAAGTCTAATTCCAATTGTTGATGAGTTTGATTGTGACGATAAGCATCAATCTTGTTTGAGACACCGCGCTATTATGCTTATACGTGCACTACTTGATGAAAATCATCCTTATAAAAATCAAATTATCTTAGATTATGTTGAAAAATTTAAGAGGTTAATGAATCTAGGGGAGACTGAAACATTAGACAGTTTAAGCCTTGGGTTTGGGTATTTAATTAAAACAAGAAGTGCTTCAGATGCATTGGCCAGTGTTTATTTTGAAAATACCGAGGTGACTTATCGAGATGATAATCGTTCAATGTGGTTGTTTATTGAAAAATTTGATGAAGAGGATAACATCTTTGAACGCCAGAAAAAATCTGAAGAAGATGAGGAAGGTATTGAAGTAATACCAGCACATTATTATGACGAATGGGATTATGTTTACGAGGCTTATAAACCTGACTGGGCGGCTGTGTATGAGCGACTACATTCACATACTAATGCTTTAAAAATTGAACAAATTTTAGACAAACATTCAATTTTGGTTAAGCAACTTAAAAAAGTGTTAGATTTGCTTAAACCACAAAATAAAAAACGCCTACGTTATCAAGAAGAGGGTGCTGAGCTAGATCTTGATATTGCATTACGTAGTGTGATTGATATTAAAAATGGTTCTCAACCAGATACCAGAATAAATGTTAATTTTGAACACGATTCTCGTAGCGTTTCAGTGTTATTGTTGTTAGATTTATCAGAGTCATTAAATGAAGTTGTAGGGCAATCTGGACAAACTATTTTAGAACTCTCACAAGAGGCGGTGTCTTTGTTGGCTTGGGCAGTGGAGCAGTTGGGTGATAACTTTGCCATTGCTGGTTTTAATTCTGATACTCGTAAAAAGATTATGTATTATCATATCAAAGGCTACAATGAGCATTGGGATGATGCAGTTAAAGCACGTTTGGCTGATTTGAAGGCAGAATTTTCTACTAGAATGGGTGCTGCCATTCGTCACGGCACACATTACTTAAATTTACAGCAAAGTGATAAAAAATTAATGTTGATTTTGACCGATGGAGAGCCTGCTGATATTGATGTTCATGACCCAAAAACCCTAATTCAAGATACGCGTAAAGCCGTGCAAGAATCCCAACAAAAAGGTATGTACCCTTATTGTATTAGTTTGGATAAAAAAGCAGATGAATATATTGCTGATATTTTCGGCTCGCACTACTCTGTGATTGACCGTGTTGAGTCTTTACCTCAAGAGTTGCCAAAATTGTTTTTGTCACTTACTAAGTAATGTTTATTTAATACGGTTCGGTTTATTTATCCATCGCATGATCCAACAATATTGATTTATATCCTTATTCAAAAACTAGAGCCGTAGTGACAACATAACTAAGACATTGGTAAATGCCTATATTACATCAATTAGAAATAATGATGGATCAAATTATTGTTTTTTACAATGAAAAGGATGCGTTCATGGATGTGTTAGTCAAGGTATTTTGGATTTAGTTTTATTAAAAGAAGTGTACCAAAAGACAGAATGTTTACCAGTCATTAAGCGTATTATCCAGCAACTTAGGAAAAAGTTCCAGTTAGTTTTATTCAAATTTTTGCTCTATAAAATCCAAATCAATCTGAATATTAGACTGATCGAGCAACTCTAAACATTTGGGTACTGCCAAAAACACTGCACCCAAGCATACTGCAATTGCAGCCGGTTTACCTGGTAGATTGATAATTAAACTACTACCACGTGTACCTGCGGTTTGACGCGATAAAATAGCTGTTGGCACAGTACGTAACGACACAGTGCGCATTTGTTGCACAAAGCCATCAAAAATTCTTTCACACACGGCGTGTGTTGCTTCTGGTGTTACATCACGCGTTGTAGGTCCAGTGCCGCCAGTAGTTAAGATTAAGTGACAATGTTTATTATCAGAAAAATCAATCAGAGTTTTTTCAATTAAAGATTGTTCGTCTTCAATAATAATGGCTTCTATTTCATAAGGAGATAGAACGGCATTTTTAATCCAATCTTGCATGGCAGGACCGCTAATATCTTCATATTCGTTACGAGCAGCACGATCAGATATGGTGATAAAACCAATTTTAATGTTTATTTTTTTCATATGTTTTAAGATCAGTTAGTTATTTTTTTTCATTAATTTTACCATTCAAGAGATTGTTAAAAAATAGTCTAATTAGTAAATTTTAACCAAATTTAAATTATTTTTTTGACTTAAGATTTATGGTTACTATGATTGTGATTATGTATTGGATGTTTATTTACGAAGATCCATACCATAGAATTACGTCAAACATTATTATAAAAGAGCAGCTAAAAACATTAAATCCCTATATTTTGTAAATATATGCAATATTATTCATTGATGTTTGGTGGTTTTGTTGCTCTTTCTTTATGAATGATAAAATATTATATTAATGAATATGGATTCAAATCAACCACTGTAGCATTACTAGCAGCAGTTTTTGTATTACCTTCAGATGTTATTCATGCATTTGGCTGGTAGCGAATTTCACTAGTTAGTTTATTTTTTTTATCCTACTCATAAACCACTTTGGTTATTAAAACAACTACAGAGGAGGCAATGTTTGAGTGTTATTTTTTTGTTTTGATCATTGTTGGTTTTATCTACGTAAGAATATGGAGCTTTGTAATTCATAAATATTAAAAGGTACAGGTACAGCCCTTAGGATAATGGGACATGTAATTTTAAAAGAGTATCACGTAATCAACAAAAATGAATATTTAACCAATTATATCAAGAATATATAGATACCATTTTTGCTAATATTGGAAGAAAAAGATACTAGAAGTCGTTGTTCTAACAGGAACTGGTTGGCCTTTTATGGGATAGCTCTGGAGAGTAAAATATTGAAAATAAAAATACTATGAATGGTGTAGATATTGACCCAAAAATAACTTTAAAAAATGACAATAACAAAATCGTATCCGTTGGTTTTCCATATTTTAATAATAAAGCATACGATTAAGAAATATTTACAAACACAGATCATGATTCTGTTTTAATGAGAAGCGTGTCAATTAAGACAGTTAAATTAATTATGCGCCTAATTGATGCTAAAAAATAACAGGAGTGTTTAAAAGAACAAACCAGTTGTATTGTTAGAGAATTTTCAGAAAACACAAGGTAAATCAATGATTATTTTAGGGGCTATTGTTAATCATTGCTACCCATATGGATATGATTTATCGTGGCATATATAATATGTTAATGATGTGATTGTATTGTGGCAGTTAGTCTTATTATGTATCCATTTATTCATCCACTGTTTAAAGCAGTAGATCCTATCTTAGAGTCAGGGAGTATTTTTGGGATATTTATAAAAACTTAGCTAAAAAATTTTCATAGATTTGTCCTGATTATTTAGGTAAAAGACGTGTTTGTTTTATTAGGAGCGTTGATGTGTAGAGATAGGCAAGGGTATTGCTTAGAATACCGAAGATAAAGTTATTTTATCTTTAGCACCTAAACCAGTGGACAAATTGTTGTTAAAACTTGGGAGGAGTTAAGAAAAATAACAGATATGCAGTAGTTTTTTATCAAGACCACAAGTGGATGGTGGCCATCTATTAATACTAAAACAGTTGTGCCTTATTAATGAGAATAATGATAAACGTTCTTAAGTAATTTTGAACTGGATTACACTGTATTAAAAATGGGATATTTATTCTATTTATTCTGATAACTTATTGATCCTTACACTTAGTTGTGGTGGTGTAGAAGTATAGATAAGTGAAATTAATGCCAAAAAGATTAGTGTGACAGATAATGATTGGATTGTTATATAATATTAACGGCATAATTGCAGCAAGAACTGTTACCAAGGATGTCAGAAAGTATCACGCTCAAGAGAAAATTGTAGCATAAAAATCAAGTTTTATATGCATTTTTTAAAATGTATGCAGTATAACGGCGGTGAAGTAATACATTAGTTTGGTTATGCGTTTATTATCATGCCCATTTTTTTATCCACCAGTGACTGGTGGATAAAAAGCCACTTTATCTGTTTCGCTGATAATAACCGCATCATTAGCGATTTCTTGATTAACCGCACAAAGAATATTATTTGGAAAATGACGCTTGCCATGTCTGTCAATGAGTTGTTTTTTTAATTGTGCTGTTGTGGTGTTAGTAGTAAGAATAATCTCTTCACTAGACAGTTTAAGGGATTCTTTAAGTGAAGCAAAATATAAAATTTTCATAATTTATTTATAGTAAGATTTTTTGAGTATTATTTTATCCACCAATTTCTACCATTTGCCGATTACTAATATTGTCAATAACAGAGTTAAATTCATGCTTTTCAGGTTTTTTATTAATTGCATTTAGAATCATGCATTTAATTTCTTCGTCTGTTAAATTTGAACGTACAGCATCTTTTAAAGAAATTGAATCTTCTTGTCCTAGGCATAAGATTAAATCTCCCTTGGTACTCAGTCTAACACGATTACAAGTTTGACAAAAATAGTTTGATACGGCACTGATTATACCTACTGTAGAGTTTGTGTCTTTAATTTTAAAATTATGAGCAGGACCAGCAGTTTTATTAGATGCGATGGGGGTTAATTGATTGTTTAGGTGTTTGTTGATTTTAGCAAAAATGTTTTTTTCACTAATATGTTGAGTAAGTGCTTTTATACCTGACAATCCAATTGGCATGGTTTCAATAAAGCGGATATCAATGCCTTTGCTAACGACAAAATCAATCATTGATTCGATTTCATCATCATTAACGCCACGCATTGTTACTACATTAATTTTAATTGGTGCCATACCTGTTTGTATTGCTGCATCAATGCCTTTAGTAACTTGTATTAAATCACCACCATGAGTAATTTCTTCGAATCTTTTAGGAATGAGAGAATCAATAGAAATGTTTACTCTATTGATGCCATTTTGATAAAGCTTTTTAGCAAACTTTTCTAATAGATGTGCATTGGTTGATAAGGGAACATCATCAATACCATCAATACGACTAACGAGTTTAGCAATTTTAGAAATACCTCTTCGTAGTAGAGGTTCACCACCTGTTAATCTAACCTTAGTAATACCTAATTGTGCAAAAAGTTGAACAATTTTTTCAATATCTTCATAACTTAGAATGTCTTTACGTTTACAATTTGGCTTATGTTCATCATCACGACAATAAAAACATCGATAATTACAGTGTTCAGTCACTGAAAGTCTTAGGTAATTGATCTCTCTACCAAACTTGTCAATTAACTTAGACATTTTCAAGTTTCCAATGACCAGATTTTCCACCCTTTTTTTCTAGTAATTGAATCTCTCCAATTTTGATAAAACGATCTACTGATTTGCACATATCATAAATAGTTAGTGCTGTTACACTTGCTGCGGTGAGTGCCTCCATTTCTACGCCAGTTTTACCATCAAGTTTAACAAGTGTTTTAATCTCAATCGTGGCATTTTTTTCATTAGGTGTAAGCTCAACCATTATTTTTGACAGCATTAATGGGTGACAAAGTGGAATTAAATCCCAGCATTTTTTAGCAGCATAGATGCCAGCAATACGTGCTATAACGAGCACATCTCCTTTAGTATTTGAGCTAGATAGTATCAGCTCAAGGGTTGATTGTTTCATACTAACTATTGCCATGGCAGTTGCTTCACGTGTGGTAATTTTTTTATCAGACACATCAACCATATGCGCGTCACCTTGTTGATTAATATGGGTTAATTTATCCACTTGGACTAGCTTGGTTGCTTATCACTCATGATAACATCTCATTTAGTGGATAAAAATTTAGAACTTTGCCTCGTTTAAAGGTGATTTTTTCTGGAACTTCTATTAATCCATCCGCCCACACCATAGAGCTAAGTACATCAGATCCCTGTTTTGGATACAGATTAGCCTTGGTAGGAAAGGTTGTATGGTCAAGGCGTGCACGTATAAATTCACGTCTAGGTTTTGGCTTGTGCCAATCAAAGTTTGCTTGAGTTTTAAAAGTGGTATTTAGATAGTGACTTGCACCTTGCATTTTTTTAATAAAAGGTCGAGCAAAGAGTAAGAAAGTGACCATGGCAGAAACTGGATTTCCTGGTAGTCCAATAAAAGCACAATGCCCTAGACTGCCAAAAACAATTGGCTTGCCTGGTTTTATCTTAATACGCCATAGGTTTAATTGACCTAATTGTTCTATAGCAGGTTTAATATAATCTTCCTCACCAACAGACACACCACCTGTGGTTATGATTAAATCACAATCAGATTTTAATGCCTTTAGCGCATTACAAGTGGCATTAAAAGTATCTTTAATACTACCCAAGTTGGTAATTTTACAACCAAGTTTGTTTAGTAGTGCCACTAATAAATAGCGATTAGAGTTAAAAATTTTCCCTTGTTGTAATGTATCTCCAGGGTTGACTAGCTCATAACCTGTAAAAAAAACACCGACTTTAATTTTATGAAACACTTCAAGTTTGTCTATACCCACAGAAGCAGCTAGTGCAATATCTTGTGGTTGTAGTTGTGTTCCTTTAGATAAGATTATATTACCTGATTGGATATCATTGCCCATAGGCCTGATGTTTTCACCCAGTGAAATGGGTCGATAAACTTTAATTTTTGATTTATTTTCAATCAACTCGCATTCCTCTTGCATAAGCACTGTATTAGCATCTTTTGGTATGGGCGCACCTGTAAATATACGTGCTGCACAACCTGGTGCTAGTGCATTTCCAATACTACCTGCAAGAATACGACCGGTAATTTCAAATGTAAATCCACCAGGCGTGTTTATTTGATTTATTTTAAGATTAATAGCATAGCCATCCATGGCAGAATTATCAAAACTAGGGGTAGAAATATTGGCATGTACATCAATAACTAGAATTCTGTTTAATGCATCATCAAGCCTTATTAATTGAGTGCTATTGGTAACTTTAACAGAATTTGTTAATTTTTCTAAAGCCTCATCAATAGAAAGTAAAGGTTGTGACATTGTGTCACAACCACAATCAACTTGTTGGTTGTTCATGATAATTTTTTTTGATTTATAATTTAAGTTAATTGTTTGATTGTATCATACAGCCTATACATTTGACAAACAACATACCCATATGAAAAACATCGTTAAAAGTGACATCACTGCTGTCATACTTTCAGGTGGTCGAGCTACACGTATGAACGTTCAAGATAAGGGTTTAATTTTATTTAATGATAAGCCTTTGATTAGTTATGTGGTCGATATTATCCATCAAGATGTCCATAATATATTAGTGAGTGCCAATAGAAACCTTTTTGCATATCAAAAATTTGGTGAAGTTGTTACTGATAGTTTGCCTGGGTTTCAAGGGCCACTTGCTGGTATTTTGTCGGCTTTGATTAAAGTCAAGACAAAATATTTATTGGTTGTGCCATGTGATGGGCCGTTTATTAATCAAAGTCTTGTGGCTAGATTATTGGAAAATATGCAAAAATCTGATGTCAACATTTGTGTGGCAATGCAGGGGCAAAAAATGCATCCTACTTTTTCATTAATTAAGACTAATTTAAAAGATAATTTGAGTGAATTTTTAACACAAGGTAATCGCAAGACTGGTATGTGGTTTAAGAGTAATCATGCACAAAAAGTTGATTTTTTAGATCAAGCAGACATGTTTATTAATCTAAACTCACCTGAAGATTTTAAAATTAAACAGTAAGGTTACTACTCCCAACGATTTTTTTGGTTTTTATCGCTACTTTTTGCTTTAACCCATTTGCTTTTATTTTGAGCGTATTCTTTTTTCCAAAATGGTGCTTGAGTTTTTAAATAGTCCATAATAAATTCGCAAGATGCAAAAGCAGATTGACGATGTTTGCTACTTGTAATCACCAATACAATTTGATCATTAATATTTAAATCACCCACGCGATGAATAAGAGTTATATTACCAATAGACCAACGTTTTTTGGCTTCATCAATAATAGATTTTAGTGCTTTTTCAGTCATCTCAGGATAATGCTCTAACGTCATTTTTTGAATTTGGCTATCATCTAAATCACGTACAAAGCCAACAAAACTGACCACTGCGCCAATATCAGAATGGTTATTTTTGATCAGTACTATCTCTGTTGATAAGTCAAAATCTTGTTGCTGTATAATTATTTTGTCTATGTTAAAAAACCTTTACAATAAATTGGTACATTTTAACTTAATTTTTTGATATAATTTAACACAGTTACCTAATGAAGGGCAACAACAAACACAGACGTTTACTTAATTTTTCTTAATGAGATTATTAAGTAAACGTTTTTTTTCGTCAATTTCAAAGTAGAGTTGGCAAATAGGTATTGAAGCCAGTTATTGTATTTTTATGTTTATGTATATAAATGCGATAACTGGCTTTTTGCTTTATAAAAAGTATAAAACATTAAAACAAGGCAGGAAAATAGCATGAAAAATTTAGTCATAGTTGGATCTGGAATGAGTGCCATGAAGGTGGTTGATGAGGTGTTAAAAATTGACCCACTGATGTATCAAATCACTATTATTGGTGAGGAGAAGGTGTTACCATATAACAGAATTATGCTCTCATCTGTTTTAGCAGGAGAGAAAGATTTTGAAGATATAAAGACGCATGATGAGTCTTATTTCTCTCAAAATAACATTACCTTTAAGCCAGGTTGCTTGGTGTCGTTTATTGATAGATTTAATAAAAGTATTTTATTAACCAATGGGAAGATATCATATTCAGTGGTATACGATCGATTAGTGATTTGCACGGGGTCAAGGCCTTTTATTTTACCATTGCCAGGTAAAACGTTAGAGGGCGTGGTGTCGTTTAGAGATATTTATGATGTTGAGTATATGCAATCAAAATCTGGTCAAGCTAAAAAAGTAGCAATAATTGGTACGGGTTTATTAGGGCTTGAGGCTGCTAATGGACTTAATGAGTTAGAGTTTGATGTTACTGTGATTGGCAACATGGATTCTATTATGAATATGCAATTAGATACTTCATCTGGTGTCTTATTGCAAAAAGTATTAGAACAGAAAAATATTAAATTCAAGTTAGGTACGATAACCAATAAAATTATTGGAACAAATACAGTTAAAGCCCTGGAATTTGAGGATGGAACGACAATGGATGTTGATATGGTTGTTATGTCGGTAGGCATTATTCCTGAAGATTCTTTAGCAAAAGCTGCAGGGTTACAGACAGACAGAGGTATTATTGTGGGTGACACAATGATGACTTCTGACCCTGCTATTTACTCAGTGGGTGAGTGTATTAAGCACCGAGGTATGTCGTATGGTTTGGTAGCACCACTGTTTGAACAGGCACGTGTGTGTGCTGAGCAGATATGTGAGGTGTCTCATCATATGTACACAGGTTCAGATATTTCTACCAAGCTAAAAATTTCAGGTGTGGATGTCTTCTCAGCAGGAGAGTTTGATAATCTTGAAGATGAGGTTATGTGTTCCAAGGATCATGCACTTAACACTCGTAAAAGATTGTCTATTAGAGATAACAAATTGGTTGGTGCAGTTTTATTTGGTGATTCAACAGATGGGTTGTTTTATTTTGACTTAATTAAAAAAGAAACAGACATTGCCAGTATTCGCAAAACTTTACTATTTGGTGATATTAATATTGACGATTCAAGCACAGGTGCCAAAGGTGTTGAAAAGATGTCTGAAGATGAACAAGTATGTGGTTGCATAGGTGTTACTAAAGGTGACATTGTAAGTGCAGTGGCAGGTGGTTGTGATACTTTTAAGGCATTACAAGAAGAAACAGGTTGTGCAACAGGTTGTGGTGGCTGTACTTCAGTGGCTAAACAAGTATTTAGCTTTGTTGCTAGTGCTGAAATATTAAGCAAAGATGTCTTGTGTGATTGTACAAAATATTCAACAGAAGAAGTGCGTCAATATATTAGAGTTTTAGATAAAGTTGTTAGTGTTAATGACGTTCGAAATGCACTTGATTTTGACGATATTTGTGAGGCTTGTGGTGCGGCCATTAATTATTATTTATCTTCACAGTTTAATGAAGCGTATATTCATAATGATGATGAACGACCGCACAATGAAAAAATGCATGCCAATAAACAAAGAGATGGCACTTATTCCATTGTGCCACAAATGCAGGGTGGATTGACAACACCTAAAGAACTTAAAGCATTGGCTGATATTGCTGTTAAATATGAAGTTCCAACGATTAAAGTAACTGGTGGGCAGCGTATTGATTTATTAGGTATTCCTAAGGAGAACTTAAATGATATATGGGACAAAATGACTGAGGCAGGCATGAAAGCTGGTTATGCTTATGGAAAGGCTACTAGAACGTGTAAATCTTGTGTTGGCACAGATCATTGTATGATGGGTACACAAAATTCTATGGGGCTTTCTATTAAAATGGAAGATGCTGTTTGGTCACACTTTATGCCACACAAATTTAAAATGGGTGTGAGCGGTTGCCCGCGTAATTGTGCCGAAGTTACGATTAAAGATTTTGGTGTGATTTGTACTGAAAAAGGTTATGAAATTCATGTGGCAGGAGCTTGCGGGATTCGAACTAAGGCTTGTTTGAAAGACAGATTTTTTGAAACTGAAGAAGAGGTGATTGAATATCTTAAGGCTTTTGTGCAGTTATATCGTATTGAGGCTAATTATCTTGAACGTGTGATACATTTTGAAGAACGTGTGGGTCTAGACTATATTCAATCCAAACTAAAGACACCTTCAATGATCAAACACTACGCAGACTTACTACCTAAAACCATTAAAAATCCATGGGAAACAATAGACCATAGGCGTTCAGCATGATATAAGGAGTTAATCATGAAAGATAAATTAAATTTATTTTCATTTAAGGGCAAATATCGCATTTTGCATTTAACTTGGTTTGCTTTTTTTATGACCTTTGTTGTATGGCTTAGCCTTGGACCAATGATGCCATTTATACAACAAGCCTTATCATTGAGTGAGCAACAGGCAAAAGTGCTACTGATTCTTAATGTTGCCATGACTATTCCAGCAAGAATTGTGGTTGGTATGCTGGTTGATAAATTCGGGCCTAAAATTATGTTCTCCTCTATTTTAGTTTTAGGTGGGCTTGTTTCAATTGCATTTAGTTGGATGCAGTCTTATGAACAACTTGCTTTGCTTAGATTCTTATCAGGTTTTATTGGTGCTGGATTTGTAGTCGGTATTCGTATGATTTCTGAGTGGTTTCCAGCAAAACAAACGGGTGCTGCACAAGGTATTTATGGTGGTTGGGGTAATTTTGGTTCAGCAGGTGCGGCCATGTTGTTACCTTTTATCGCAAGTAGTTTTGGCGAGATTGATGGTTGGCGTTATGCGATTATCATTGCTAGTGTATTGGCAATAGGTTATGGTATTTTTTATTACTTTAATGTCACTAATACGCCCAAAGGATCAACTTATTTTAAACCTAAAAAAATAGGCGCAATGGAAGTGAGTAGCTACTCGGATTTAGTGTTGTATATTTTAATGAACATACCCTTATATCTTTCTTTGTCGCTGCTCACTTGGAAATTATCACCTGAAAAAATGAATATAATTTCATCAAATATGGAATTTAGTGTGTATATTGTTTTTGCATTTGTGTTTGTTTTTCAAGTGTTTAAAACTTGGACTGTTAATGCGCAACATTTAAAGAATTCTATACCTAAGCAATATCAATATAAATTTAAACAGGTGGCGATTTTAGATTGGGCTTATTTGGTTACTTTTGGTACTGAATTGGCTGTGGTTTCAGTTCTAGCCATGTTTTATGTTGATTGGTTTGAATTGCCAAAAATTACAGCTGCATTGTTGGCGGGTGTGTATCCATTTATTAATTTATTTGCTAGACCGGGTGGTGGTTATTTGAGTGATAAATACGGTCGAAAGATAACATTAGTTGTCCTTTTCTTTGGTATTACTTTAAGTTTTTTAACGTTAAGTAATGTGGATAAAAGCTGGTCTATCCATTTAGTGGTAGTGTTGACAATTGTTGGTGGTATTTTTTCCAAAGCAGGTTCAGGTGCAGTATTTGCCATGGTGCCACTGATTCAAAGAAGGCTAACAGGTCAGATTGCAGGCATGGCTGGTGCATTTGGTAATGTGGGCGCAGTATTGTTCTTAACTGCAAATTCTTTGGTAGATTATGATGAGTTTTTTATGCTAATTGGCATGGTTAGTTCGCTAGTATTAGCACTGATTATTATCTTTTTAGAAGAGCCAAAAGGGCACATGACTGAGATTTTAGACGATGGAACGGTTGAAATAATCAAGCTAAATTAATTATGAAACAATTAAAAGTCATTGTTAATTCGCATTGCATTGCAGGTGTTAAGGAGGAAAATCAAGATGCCTGCGCTTACTATGTACCCAACCCTAAAGCGCTAGAATACAAAGGGATTGTAGGCGCTATTGCTGATGGTGTGAGTGCTTGTGAGCGAGCTAAAGAAGCAAGCGGTTGTTGTGTTAAAGGATTCTTAAGTGATTATTATTCAACCCCTGAATCTTGGAGTGTTGAACATTCAGCTGGTCAAGTAATCTCAGCACTTAATAATTGGCTGTACTCCCAATCAATGCGTTTTGGTGAAATTTCATCCATGTTATGTACACTTAGTGTGGTTATTATTAAATCAAATATCGCACATATTTTTCATGTAGGAGATTCACGAATCTATCGTTATAGAAAAGGAGTGTTAATACAACTGACTAAAGATCATATTTTAAGCCTTAACAAGGAAAAAACCTATTTAACAAGAGCGATGGGTTTTGATTTAAGCATTAATGTTGACTACCAAACTTTTAATCTTGAATTGGGTGATCAATTTTTAATGACAACTGATGGTGTGCATGATTATTTGCAACATACATTACTAGAAACATTAATGAACAAAGCCTCGTCTGTTGATAAGATTGTTGAGCGAGCAATTAAGCAAGACTCTCAAGATAATGCTTCGGCTATGATCATAACGATTAAGCAATTGCCAAAGAAAAATTTAGATGAAGTATTTGATGAGTTAACCCAAAAACCTGTACCACCTGAATTAACCAAGGGAATGAAAATTAATGGCTTTGAGATAAAATCTTTAATTATTTCAAGTGCAAAAATGCAACTGTATCTAGCTAAAGATATTAGTACTGAGCAGTTAGTTGCCCTTAAAACCCCTTCTATTAATTTTGAAGATGAGCCAGAATACTTACAACATTTTATGTATGAAAAGTGGGTAGGGCAACGAGTGCAAAGCCCCAATGTTGTTAAAATTTATAACAGTCATAAAAAGGCTAACTTTTTGGCTTATGCTATGGTGTATGTTAAGGGACAAACTTTACGAGCGTGGATGGATAAAAATAAACATTCTGATATTGAAGTGGTAGTTGGTTTTGTGAAGCAAATTATTCAAGGACTTCGAGCGTTTCATCGTCAAGAAATGTTGCATTGTGATTTAAAACCAGAAAATATCATGATTGATGAAATTGGTCAAATTAAGATTATTGATTTTGGTTCAGCCAGAATTGCAGGTGTGGCAGAATTAGTTAATCCTATTAATTTCATAGGCAATCAGGGTACGCAGGGTTATACTGCGCCAGAGGTAATTTTAAATGAAAGTGTTTCACAAGCCTCTGATCAATTTAGTTTAGGTGTGATTGTGTATGAGATGTTTTCATCTCATCTGCCTTATCAAAATAAATTAGATAAGAGTTTGAGTTTTAAAAAATTATCTAAATTAATTTATGAGCCAGTGTTGATATACAATCCAAATTTACCTGTGTGGATTGATGGCGCTATACGCAAGGCGTGTTGCCTAGATTATGCGGAAAGGTATGAGACTTTGTCAGAATTTTTATATGACTTAGAACATCCAAATTCAGTATTTTTATCACCTCAAAAGAATAAACAACCAAAATTAAAGTTAACAAAATATCGACTATTAAGTGTGTTATCGTTTGCATTAAATTTTATTTTGTTGTTAATGTTAGCTATTAAGTAAAAGAGAAGAATGATGAATTTTAAGACAACTTGTCCTTACTGTGGTGTGGGATGCGGCATTGAAATTACCCGAACTGGGTCTGTATTAAAATTAACAGGAGATAAAGACTCTCCTGTTAATCAAGGTATGCTTTGTATTAAAGGGCAGACTTTATTAGAAACAGTAGGTACGGATAATATGAGATTAATCAATCCATCATTAGGCAGTTGGAATAAGGCCATTAAAGCCATAGCCAAAGCGTTTGAATCAACACCAAAACATCAAATAGCTTTGTACTTGTCTGGGCAAATGTTAATGGAAGATTTTTATGTTGCTAAACAATTTTCAGAGGCTTACGGCATTGACAATATTGAAAGTAATTCAAGGTTGTGCATGTACTCTACTGTTGAAGCCAATAAAAGAGCCTATGGTGCTGATATTGTACCTGTGTCATTTGATGATATTTATCAGGCACAAACTATTTTTATTATTGGCAGTAATACTGCGGATTGTCACCCTATTGTGTTTAATCATATTAAAAAATCCAAGGCTTTTGTGGTTTGTGTTGATGTCTATGAAAGTACCACAGCTAAAAAATCTGATTTATTTATTCAAGTTGAACCTGGTAAAGACATGGACATTATTAATAACCTGCCACACCAGTTTTGGTTTAAAGAGAAAAAAGTACTTAGTGTTTACTCTCAAGGATTAACCCAATCAACCGATGCAACTGATAAGGTCAATGCCTTAATTAATGCACATATTATCACTGGAAATATCAATAAACCTGGCTGTGGCGTGTTGTCTTTAACAGGGCAATGTAATGCCATGGGTGGTCGTGAAATTGGCATACGAACAAATGATTTAACCGCAACTGAATTTTTTTCCAATAATCAAATTAAAACCTTATGGGTAATGGCAACAAATCCTGCACATAGTATGATTAACTATCGACAATTTGAGACATTAATTGTGTCTGATTTTACAAGAACCTTAACCACTGACGATGCAGATATTGTTTTGCCAGCATGTAGTTGGTCAGAAAAAATAGGGCACATAAAAAACTCAGAACGCAGATACTTAAAGCAAAATGCCTTTTTACCGCCAGCTGGTTACTCAAAACCTGATTGGGAGATTATTTGTTTACTTGCTAAAGAATTAGGGCTTGATGGATTTGATTATCAATCAGCAGATGATATTTGGCAACAAATGCATATTGATGAGTCTTGGCAGCCTAGAATTAAAGTTAAAGAAGAATTGGTAGATATTAAAGTCACTAACCGTACCGATAATGATTCAATTAACAATGTTAGACTTTTAACCCAGTGGCACTCAATGTCACGGACAGGAAAAAGCAAAACTCTTAATAAAATGACAAAGGTTTCTAATGAAGTTATTTCTATGCATCATGTAACCAACTCTGAATTGTTTAAAAACAAAACCGTTGAATTGGATAAATATTCTAAACAACCTTGTTTTAAAGGTTAAGCAATGGGAAGGACGGTTTTGCTTTTAAAATGATGCCATTCATAACGAATGGGATAGTTTCTACGATAGTCTTCAAAGTTGTTGACATCCTTAATGGCGTTTGCATCTTGTTGAAAATCATAAATTTCATTTAAAGTATCTTTTAAATTGCTCTTATCGATGGATAACTCACTAAGATTAATTAAATTTCTGATATTTTTATCTTGTTTTTTACCTAAGAAAGTACATAATGCTTCATATACCATAAAGCTACCCATAAATTTTGCATCAACTGAGTGTCCAGCGATATGTGGCGTGGCTAAATAGGCAGTATTTTGTAAACTCGGATTAATGTTGGGCTCATCTTCCCAGCAGTCAATAATATTAGCAAGTGTTTTATGTTTTTTCCATATTGTTTCTTTTATTACACCACCACGTGCTGCATTAAAAAGAATAGTTTTGTTTGTAATGTGATGAAAATTATTTTCATTAAGCAGTTGATAGGATGGATGTTCACCATTAACGGTTAATGGTGTATGGAAGGTGACAATATCAGCGCTTAATGCTGTATTTAAATCAACAAAGTTGTCTAGATTTTCACGTATTTGGCGTGGTGGATCATTCAACAAAGTTTTAATACCCATTAATTTGGCTTTTTCTGCTAATTTTGTGCCCACATTGCCGACACCAATAATGCCTAAAGTTTTTTTTTGATAATCAAAATTCAATTCATCTACTAAATTAACAATAGTACTTATCACAAATTCTGCCACTGCCATTGAGTTACAACTTTGAGCTGAGAAAAATTGAGTACCCTTAGTCTTTAAATAGTTTTGATCAATATGATCCAACCCAACAACTGTTGAGCCGATAAACTTCACCTGACTACCGCTCAATAATTCTTGATTAACTTTGGTGCGTGAACGTATAATCAATACATCTGCATCTTTAACTGAGTTGGCATTAATATCGCTACCAGAAATAGCTGTAATTTCACCAAAATGGTCAAAAATTTCCCTATAAGCATAGCAAGCATCGTCAATAACCAGTTTCATTATGACCAACTAATCACTTGTTGATTATGCATTTTAAGATAATCATTGGCTTTTGAAAAATGCCGACATCCTAAAAAACCACGATACGCTGATAAAGGAGAGGGGTGTGTGGTAGTAAGGATTAAGTGCTTATCTTTATCAATAAATATTGCTTTTTTCTGTGCATAAGCGCCCCAAAGTATGAATACTAAATGTTGCCTTTCTTCACTTAGGGTTTTAATAATGCTATCAGTAAATACCTCCCAACCTTGGTTAGCATGAGAAGCTGCCTTGTGAGCTTCAACAGTTAAAACACTATTAAGCAGTAAAACACCTTGTGTTGCCCAATGCGTTAAATCGCTACTTTGGTTAGGCTCAATATTTAAATCACTATATAATTCTTTAAAGATATTGTCAAGTGATGGTGGCTTTTTTACGCCTTGGACGACTGAAAAACTCAAACCATGAGCTTGTTCCAATCCATGATAAGGGTCTTGTCCAAGAATAATGATCTTAACTTTATAAAATGCAGTTAACTCAAACGCTTTAAACCAATTTTTGGAATAGGGTAAAATGACTTTTTTGGCTTGTTTTTGCTGTTGTAAAAATCGCTTTAAATCAATCATTGATTGTGTTTCAAGCAATGTTTTGATGCTTGGATGCCAGTTTTGTATATTCATAAACTTGTCCACCATAACCTTAAGCGATAACCAAGCGTACTCACATAACCTATTTCGCTAAATTTAATTTGGTTATCTTTCGAGATGAAAAAATTCGTTGGTGTTGCTTTAACGCCAAGTAATTTTGACAAAGAGCCAGAATTATCATTAATGATATTGTCTATTTTCATGTTGTGTTCTTGTGTATATGCTTTTAAGTCAGTATCAGAGCCAGATTGCATGGCAATGTTAAGCACTCTATAGTCACGACTTATGGTTTGAATATTGTCATTTTCAAGTTGGCAAATGCTACACCAAGTGGCCCAAAAATGTATCAAAGTCGTCTCATTTGAGTGTGATGAAACAATCACTCCGTTTAAAGTTTTGCTATTAAAGCTTGGTACAATTCCACTATTCAAATTACGTTGCTGATAAGCACGAAAACTAAAAATAGCAATAATAACCAGTAGCCATTGTAAAATTATTTTTCTTTTTTTCATGGATTATTATTATATATGACCGATTGGATTGCATGCTAACAAGAAGAAAAAATAGGTTAATATAAAAATTAATCTAGCTTAAAACTAAGTATTAATGTTTGTGTATTTGTACCATTATGTGGGAAAAGCGTTAATATGTTGTATTTTTTAGAAAAAAGTTTTAAAGTGTTGAGTGTTGAATTAAATGAGTTTATTGCTCAACAGTTTTTTGTAGAGAATAAGCTTTTTTCAACTAAGAAAAGTGATAAATTTGTGGTTTTTTCTTCAAAAATATTGATATTTATTGTGGTAATTATTTTAACCTTGATGCTAATGTTTTGAATCATGTTAGTGTTGTGTATGATAGGACGTTTTTAATCGCATTGTCTTTAATTTTAAGAGCGAAATATGCATTCCACTTATACGCTATAATGCCCATTGATTGTGGACGTTATTATTAACCTTAAATTATCCTCAATCACAAGTAAGTGGGCCACTTTATGCGGTTAATAAAGTGGAGGTGGTTGCGTTTTAAAGGGTTTAGTGTTAGCAGTTACAATGTTTTAATGACATTAAAAATGTTGATTTTTTTGAAAAAGAAACATATTATTTGCGTAAAAAATAAGAGGAAAAATGACAAAGAAAATAAAAGGAATAGTGGCGCAATTTGGCACTAAAGGATATGGTTTTATTACGGGTGATGATGGTGAAAAATATTTCATTCATCAAAAAAATGTTTTTAACAAATCTCGTCTAAAAGTTAATACACACGTTGTGTTTAGCGCACAAAACTCTGAGAAGGGCTGGGTGGCAATGGATGTTAATCTAGAAAAAGGTGCTAAGATGCCTAGTTCTGAGTCTAAGCCGTTATCAAATGTTTCTGTTAAAGGTATGTTTTTCATTTTATTTATAATTCAAGCGATTGTTGTTTATAAAATATTTGTATGATAAAAAAATATTTACTCATTGTGTTAATTTCACTAACACTTAACGGATGTTTTTCAACGCCTGCCATACAAGTGAACAATATTTGCCATTTAATGGATGAGCAAGTGAGTTGGTATCAAGCAGTTAAAGCTAGCGAGAGAAGGTATGGTTCGCCTATACATGTTCAGTTGGCCATTATGTATCAAGAATCTCATTTTGCATCTGATGCAAAACCACCAAGAAATAAGCTATTTGGTGTCTTACCATGGTTTAGAGTAAGTAGTGCCTATGGTTTTGCACAAGTTAAAGACACGACCTGGGAATGGTATCAGCTAAAAACGAACAATAAAAATGCTAATCGTGATAATTTTGATGATGCTATAGACTTTATTGGTTGGTATATTGATCAGTCCAGTGAGCGTTCTAACATTGATAAATCAGATACTTACAATCAGTATCTTGCTTATCATGAAGGACATGCTGGTTTTAATAAACAAACTTATTCTGCTAAACCATGGCTGCTAAAAATAGCACGCAGTGTTGATGACAATGCACAGCGTTATAAACACCAACTTAAACAATGTGCCTTGCAATTAGATGGTAATAATGTTTGGAGACTCTTCTAGATTTTATGTGGGTAAAAATTTTAGACCAGGCACCAAAAGAAGGCACAATGATTGAAGTTATCGTAGAAAATAGGAATTTATTGATTACACTTAATCAAGGTGAGTTGTATTGTGTAGATAATCGCTGTCCACATGAAGATATTAAATTAACGCTAGGTTGTTTAAAAGGCAATCGAATCAAATGTTCATTACATGGATTTAGCTTTGATTTGAGTACAGGGGATAGTGCACAGGTAGATGTTGATAATTTACGCGTCTATCCTGCTAAACAAGAAAATAATAAAATTTTTATTAATATTTAAAATTATGAAAACGTCCAAAACACTGATACACTCAATTATTCAACGGATAGCAACAGGTCCTGATTTGAGTAAAAATATTGATTTTGAAGAAGCTAAAGCAGGCATGCAAGGTATATTGTGTGGTGAGATTAATGACGTTCAATCAGCTATCTTTTTAATTGCACTTCGTATGAAACATGAAACACGTGAAGAGAATGAAGGTATTCTTGCTGCTATTCTTAACGAATCTGATCAGCAACAGGTAATGGTTAATGATTTGGTAGATTTAGGTGATCCCTATAGTGGTTATAATCGATCCATCCCAATTTCATCATTTTTACCAGCATTATTGGCTGAGCTTGGTTTACCCACCGTTATTCATGGTTTGAATAGTGTATCACCAAAATATGGACTTACTCATCGACATATTAATGAGGCTTTGGGTTTAGAGGTTGAACATTCAACTATACAAGCAAAAGCTCGACTTGAAGATGATAATATTGGTTGGTCATATATTGATCAAGAAAATTACTGCCAAGGTTTACACAACCTTGTTCCTTTGCGTAATAAAATTATTAAACGCAGTGTAATTAATACAGTAGAAACCTTAATTGGACCATTGCGTGGTAAAAAAACGCATTCTATTTTGGGTTATGTGCATAAGCCTTATCCCCCTATTTATGCACACTTAGTAACTGCTTCAGGCATGGATACATCGTTGCTAATTCGTGGCGTTGAAGGTGGCGTAATTCCCTCACTTCGTCAAAAAGGTTTAATGATTTCTTATCAAGGTTTGGTTGAGCAAGACAGAGTAGATATTGACCCCAAGTCGTTGGGTATTAATCAAGACATGCGCACTATTTCATTTCCTAGTGAATTAGATGTATATAATGACATTAAAGCCTTGGCAGATTACACAGTTAAATTAGGAAAATATGCCCTTTCAGGTGAAAAAGGGCTGTTTTATGATGGTTTAGTTTTGGCTGCTAGTTTGATTCTTTGGCATACTAAAAAAGTTAGTTCATTAGTTGAAGCTGCTCATATAACAAGAGTAGTCTTAGACTCTGGTAAAGCATTGAATCGTTTATGACTAAACTTTAAAAAGCATCATAAAACAAAAAAAGTAGAAAAAATGAATAATAATATTAAAATTGTTGTTAATTAATTTATGGGTATCGTATTTTTTTAAGCTCATTACCGTATAAATTTTGTGACGTCGAAGAGGAAAATTACATTGTATTGGCGAGTGTAGTATTTTTTCATTTTTTTACTCCGTTGAGTTGCTGTGTGGTTAAGTGAGAATGGACAAATATAAACTAACTCAGATTTAGTAAGTACAACTTTGTCTATTTTAGATCTAGATATTGTCATGATTATTCTGAATAGACGAGCATAATTGATGTAAGATCAGAATATTTTACAAAAAAATAGCCAGATTTTAATCACTTAAAATTTTTTTAAATCTAATCAACCTTTTTTATTATGGGTGAAATTGTGACTGCGTTAAGTAATACTTCAAACTACACTTTTGAATCTGCATCTGTTGTGACGTTAATGAAAAAATACATGATTAAGTATATGCTTGACATAGTAGGTTTTAAAAACTGCGAGAGGCAGATGGTAATAGAATTGAGTAATACCAATATGTTTGCGCGTAATCAGTATTGAAGGAGATAAAAAAGTAAGAACTGTTTAATCAAAAACCCTTATTTACTTTTATTAAACCATCAGTATTTATTCGTGCACTTATGAAGATGGTAGAGATAATGGTGTTAATTTAGGTATTGTTTCATTGCAATGTGATCGTCGTGTTGATAGTTTAAGGTGTTTTTTGAATTATAAATTTTATACCAAACAAGTATTTATGATAGGGTTGAGAATTACTATTAATTGTTAAAATTTTGATTGTGATGTATTTGATATTACTTAAATGTCATTAATAGTGAAGTATGTGGCTGAGATGCATCTAAGTAGGGTATACGATGAACGCTTATAAGAAGGGCGATTCTATATTGACGATTACGGTTCTAAAGTGAGTGATCAGGTGTGGTGGGGCTTGTACCAAAAAATCATAATTCAACCCAAATTGAGTGGGATAACCAATTTTTAATACATTCTATTTATCCAATTGTATATATTTGACAATTAAATGAAAGTAGCAAAGGTTTAAACCTTGCAGAACAAGCGCAGTATCTTTTAATAGTCAAGAGAAATTTAGAAGTCGTGGTTAATAAAATAAGTCAGTTAGATTTTTTAATACTAATGGGAGAAAATGGAAAAATTACCTAATTTATGTAATACAATGACGAAAGTGGTGTAGATATTGTTTTTCAAATTGATGTGTCTAAATATGGTGTTTTGTGATGAAAAATTGCTTGAAATTAAGATGAATCAAGGAGCTAAACTAGATAAGTGCGGTATTTTTACAAAATAAAAAGTAACTAAGTAAATTTCTGAAATTCGTGATTAGCACGGCTGAGGATTCTATTTCGTTCAATCGACATGTAGAGATTATTTCAATTAATGATTACGGTCGATTAGATGCTATTTTTAGAATGCAAACATTCAAACTATGGCATTGCGGTATTAACCATATTATGTACGATATACATGAGTGTAAAATAATTGTTATTAAACATTAATTTTCAAATTGGTGTTTATACAGTTGAGTATATTCACCTCGATGCTCTAATAGCTCTTGATGAGTTCCTTGTTCAATGATACTACCATGACGCAGTACAATAATACGGTCGGCCTTTTGAATGGTGCTTAGCCGATGGGCGATAATAATAGTAGTTCTGTCTTTTTGCATTTCATGAATCGCATTTTGTACTTGTTTTTCAGTAACGTTATCTAATGCTGAGGTCGCTTCGTCTAAAATTAAGATAGGGCTGTCTTTAGCAATTGCCCTTGCAATAGCAAGTCGTTGGCGTTGTCCGCCTGAAAGTGACACGCCATTTTCACCAATTTGCGTATCAAACCCATGTTCTAGTTGTTGAATAAATTCATCAGCATTGGCAGCAATTGCTGAGAGTTTGATTTGTTTATCTGACATGGTTCCTAGTTGTCCTAAAGCAATATTGCCTCTAATAGAATCATTAAATAATTGCACATTTTGATCAACAAAGGCAATATTTGAGCGAAATGAATCAATTTCAAACTGATTAATATCTATACCATCAACAGTAATAGAACCTTGTTTTGGTGAATAAAAGCGCATCAATAATTTAATAATAGTAGTTTTACCACTACCTGTTGCGCCAATAAATGCAATTGTTTCACCTGATTTGATGTCTAGATTGATACGTTTAAGAACGATTGTATTATGGTTATAACCAAATGATACGTCGTTAAATTGAATAGCGCCTTTAGGTTTTTTTAGTTTTTTAGTGCCAACATTAGATTCTTTTTTTTCGTTAATAAGTCCAAATACACTTTCACCCGCTGCCATTGCATTTTGTAAAGGTTTGTTGATATTAACTAAACTTTTAGCAGGCTTAAGTAGCATACCCATTGCAGTAAAAAAAGACAAAAATTCACCTGCGCTCATTTGTAGTGAAGTGGAGGAAAAATACACCACGCTACTTAAAGATAAGCCAATTAAAATATTAACGAAAGCGGTATTAAAGCTACTACTCATATCAACTTTAAAATGTTGTTGACGAATATTTTTAATCAGGCTGTTAAATTTTTCACTTATTTGAGATTGAGCGTGATAAATTTTAACCAAGGTGTTGCCAGAAATATTTTCATTAAGTAAATGTGTCATATCACCCATTGATTTCTGCACCTTGATACTTGAACGACGCATACGATTAGAAGACAGTTTAACAGCTAAATACATCAGTGGTAGAAGCACTAAAAGCGTTAAACTTAGCTGCCAGTTTTTATAAAATAAATAACTAATTAGAATAACGACAGTCATTGATGATTTAATAAAATCTAGCCAAATAGTTGAAGCACTGTCTGCAATTTGCTCAACATCAAAAGTTAGTTTAGATAATGTTTTTCCCGTAGGGTGTTGATCAAAATACGACTTAGGTAATTTCAGTAATTTAGCAAACATGGTAACGCGTAAATCCATAATCACTTTATTAGATACCCAAGAACTAACCGCAGTAGAAGTAAGTGCAAACAATGAACTAAGAACAACAATACCAAACAAAGCAAAAGCATAAATAAACGCAGTTCTTGATTCACGTTGAGTTGCAAATAACTCATCAACAATTCTACCTGTGATTTCTGGCACCGAACTCTCAAGCACTGTTGCCAGCATTATCATGACTGAGGTAAAGACCAGTTTACCAACGTGCGGTTTTAAATAAATAAATAGATGGTAGATGAATTGTTTGTATTGCATGGGCATTATTAATTTTGGATTAAGGTATTATAGCGACTTTAGTTTTATCAATCCTTGATAGACAATAAACATACAAGAAAATAAGTTGAAACAAAAGATTGAAAAATTTGAAAATAAAATTAAACACCTTCAATCACGCGAGAGATGCAGTTTATCCTGAAACCATAGAAAAAAATACTTTTCCTATTTAAAAAGTCAAAAATGATAATTCATATTCAGATATAAATGTGAATATTGTGAATGATGAGGTAGATTTGTCTGTTAAAAAATAACATATTCTAATTGAGGGTGAATTATCATTTCTTATTTATTTTAAGTTACATTTATAAAAATAAAATCAATGTCACCTATATCGATCCACCCTACACACAAATAATAAAGATTTTAAATATAACAACAGATTTGCAGACAAAGAGAATAGTTTTAGCCATTCTAAATAGCTAAGTTTTATGGCAAAACACCTTATACTTGATAAATATTTGCTTGATGATGGAATGATTTTTATCTTCATTGACGATAATGAGCAAGCTCAGTTAAGACTGTTTTGTGACAATATTTTTTGAGAGAAAAATTTTTTTATAAAATATATATAGGAAAAATCCAACACCTTAGAAGGTAAAAAAGTTAATTTTTATTTAAATGTAGGTTATATTTTTTCTTATACAAAAAAATTTAAAAAAAGAGCATGAGGCTACTTATATGACGCTTTTAATCCGTTAAATTCTCTAACATTCTTCAATGGAAGTGTATATTTTAATGTTAAAAATTATAAATACAAAAATACGCCACTCAATCATGTGAAAGTTAAAAATCATTTTAATTTTAGATAGTCGCAAAAACAGTTAATGAAGAAATAGAAAAGGCACAATTTTTTAGATTAAGAGTGATGGATTTACTATTCATGAGATTTATAATGATGGAAAAACTTCTAAAGAATTACTAAAATAAATTTTGTGTGGTTTCAAGATTTTCTAATGTTATTGGAACAAGTGAAAGAGGTAGTAATGCCTTACTTGATATTATTGATGAACAAAAGGCATTTGAATACCCTAAGATAGAAAGCTTAATCTTTTATTTATTCTTTTTATTAACAATGAAAATGATATTTGTGATCAGGTTACTTATGGGTGTATTAAACGGATTATATAAGATTTATATCACGCTAAAAGTGTAAAAAATTTTATAAAACTGATACTATTTCTGACGAAAATAAAATTAACTTATTAGGTGGCGTGTATTAGCACTTTAAGAAAATACGTTTAACAAGGCAAAAGCCGAATATTTTTATCATTTGAGCAATTAACAGCCATTTATTTTAGTGTAAATAAAGTAGATTCATCTGAGCTGGTTGAATTTTTAATCATTCAAGACAAACTTTGCAAATTACATGTATTTTCATAGGTTAAAGGTGAATATAAGAATAAATTTAGTGAATACAGTAATATTATTGCTGAGGATATTTTCGAACCAAACTTAGGTATTTATAAAAGTATAGGGATTGTCTAATACAATTAAAAAACTTCTAAGATAAAGCAGTAAAACAATTAAAAACAATTTTTTATCAACTTTTTCAGGGTGGAAATCAAAGTATTCTTTTGGTGTTTAAATCCATAATAAATAGTGAAAAAACTATTATGATGGTTGATGTTGATAAGTATTTTGTGTGGATACCCAATGGTAATTCAGCCAATAAAATAAAAGAAAATCTAGATAATGTTGTAAAAATAGCACCTTTGAAAGGATTCTAATTTTCAAGCATGGTTACTACAGGATGAAACTTTCCAAGGATGCAAGTATTAGGTAGGGTGTTGTGTATGCCTGAGGTGAAGCATTATAAAAATAATTTATTAAATCATAGTTATTGCTATACTTCCTTCATATTCAAAGGAAGAAACGTCAATTATAATGAGAAAAGATGGTGATAATAAGCCAAAATTCATCACGCAAATATTAAACCAGATTTGAGTGATATTGCTATTCTATCTATATTTTTATCACGTGCTGATTATAATGATAATGGTGATAGTTTTACTCAAGCTTTTGTTAAACTTGCTAATCAATTTTTGGTATTTATAATAACGATATACTGGGGAAAGTGTTCAAAATAATTTAATTATTAATGTCAATATTAGGGTTTTTGATGATTTTATCAATCAGTTAAAAAATGCAAATATATTGAATCATGAATTTTCATATAACGATATTAAGAAATTTTATGATTTATTGCTTTATCTTGATATTGTCAATTAAGAGGAGTAAAGTAAGTTTGGTAACGTTATCGCTCATATGGTAAATTAAAATCTGCAATGAATGTTTGGTTAAAACAGTTTTTTAAAAAAACTATTTTATACCATTATTTGTAACGATTTGTTAAAAGATATTGATAGTGATTGAGTGAGCTTTAAAAGAGTACAAGCCAATACGAAATGATAAGGCATTAGAAAAAGTTAAAAAAATATAGAATAGATTTGATTTTTTATTTTGCCAAAATATACGTATTCTGATAATTATGAGTTAAATAAGCGTACAAAAATATGCACTAGATAAGTATTATTTGAACTATGTATTTGATTTTTAAAAAACATTCGTACATTATTTAGAAAACCAAGATAGTATTAGTTTATGATATAAAAATGCAGATAGTGGACGAGAAGATTGATAATTCAATATGAAAGCCAATATGGAGGATTAAGAATTTTTATCTAGATTTTGTTATTTAACAGAGTGATAGAATTAGTATTTTTTATATAAAATTTGGATAGATTTATAAAAATACTACGGAAAAAGTAAAGGCACTTTATTAGTATTGTCAAAATAATAAAGGTAGTGGCCTAATTGAAATATTAAGCAAAGAAGTTAAAGGTTTTTTAAAAGCGGTGATTTAAAGCTTTGGGGGTGGTATTGTTGGTTTATCTAGAAACGGATTATTTAAGTTTCATGATGACAATGATTATGAATACAATCCTAATAATCTTGAGTAGCGGTAAGATTTAAAATTTAGGCAAGTGTTTTTTTGGTATTATAACCCTTTCAACTTTGCTAATTTTCTTGTGTCAACAAAATATATTTTTATTACTGGTGGTGTGGTTTCCTCTTTAGGAAAGGGTATTGTAAGTGCGTCATTAGCTTCAATTTTAGAATCACGTGGATTGAACATTACCATGCTCAAACTTGATCCTTATATTAACGTTGACCCTGGCACCATGAGTCCATTTCAGCATGGTGAGGTTTTTGTAACCAATGATGGCGCTGAAACAGATCTTGACTTAGGCCATTATGAGCGTTTTATTCACTCTAAACTAGGCAAGAAAAATAATTTTACTGCAGGCCGTGTGTACGAAAATGTTATTGAACGCGAACGTCGTGGTGAATATTTGGGTGATACGGTTCAGATCATTCCACACATTACCAATGAAATTAAGCGCTTGACTCAAGTAGGTGGACAAGGGGCTGATGTTGCTTTGGTTGAAATTGGTGGTACGGTAGGCGATATTGAGTCGCTACCATTTATGGAAGCAATTAGGCAAATGGGTTTTGAGCTAGGTCGTGATAATGTGTTGTTTATTCATTTAACATTATTGCCTTATATTAAAGTAGCAGGTGAGTTAAAAACTAAGCCAACTCAGCATTCTGTTAAAGAACTAAGAGGTATTGGCATTCAGCCTGATATTTTGATTTGTCGATCTGAGTATCAGTTACCAGACGCTGAGCGTGCCAAAATTGCACTATTTACTAATGTTCCGCAAGATTCTGTGTTTACTTCACTGGATGTTGATACGATTTATAAAGTACCAAGAGCCTTGCATGAGCAAGGTTTGGATGATGTGGTGGTGAAAAAATTATCACTAAATTGCAAGCTAACCGATTTGAGTGATTGGGATAATGTGGTTGAAAAATTACAACACCCTAAATCTAGTGTTGATATTGCCATGGTGGGCAAATATATGGATTTGACAGAGTCTTATAAGTCTTTGTCTGAAGCTTTAATCCACGCTAGCATACACACACAAACTAAAGTTAATATTCATTATTTTGATTCTGAAGAGATTGAAAAAAATGGCACTGATTGTTTATCTGAGATGGGTGCGATTTTAGTGCCAGGTGGTTTTGGTAATCGTGGCGTTGAAGGAAAAATCGCCACAGTTAAATTTGCTCGTGAAAACAACGTGCCTTATTTGGGTATTTGTCTTGGCATGCAGGTTGCTGTGATTGAATATGCACGCAATATGGCGAATATGACTGACGCCAATAGTACAGAATTTAATGGCAGCACACCTTATCCTGTAATTGATTTAATAACAAAATGGCAAGATATGGATGGACATAAAAAAACTCGAAATAAAGACTCAGATTTTGGTGGTACAATGCGTCTTGGGGGGCAAGAGTGTGTTTTAGTTGAGGGTACCAATTCACAAGAGATTTATATCAAGTCGGTTATTACTGAACGCCACCGCCATCGTTACGAGGTTAATAATTCATTAATTAAACAGCTGGAAACAGCAGGTTTAATAGTTTCTGGGCGTTCTATCGATGGTACTTTAGTTGAAATGGTTGAAATTAAAAACCATCCTTGGCTTGTTGCTTGTCAATTCCATCCAGAATTCACTTCAAATCCACGTGATGGACACCCACTGTTTGAAAGTTTTATTAAAGCTGCCAATAAAGCACATGACCTTATTTTGTCTTAAACCAATTTATAAAAATATTGACTCGACTGCTCTTTTTACGCGTTATTTATTATCTTTGTGCTTATCAACGATTGACATGGTACTTATGTTATCCAGCAATACCATTAGTTTTGTTGATCCAGTAACAGGTAAATATGAAATAAACTTTAAATCTAAAACACAAGAGATTAAACGTGCAAATGAATAAAGTAAAAAAAATTATTGTTGATTTTAGGTAAAAAAAATAAAAATTGATAGTCAAAATAAATATTTTTTAGTATTCAACATATGTTGAATCTGCTTAAAAAGCCACGTGTAGAACAGATTCACCTTTGTAAGTGCGCTTAATTGACAACCATCAATGGAATGCTTTTATCGTTGATGGACGTGCATACAAGTAAATTAGGTAAGTGATTCAAAAGACAAGATTGTGCATGACCACTTAACGCTGATAGGAAAGCCTTACATGTTACGCAAAAGCTAGCCGAGTCTGAGTTATCATAGCGACTATTTAGAGTTGTTTTTGTCTTTAAAATGAATAAAAATTATAAAACACTGCTAACGAATAATGCTGTGTTTTTATCAAAACGTGGTGAAACTTTGAGTAATTGAGGCAGAAAAAAGCCAACGTAAGCGTGCTCTTTAGTACATGCTAATTTTAAGACATCTTAACGTTTTTTAACAAATTTCATGAGACGACGTTTTTTGCCAATTTGTCTGGCATTCAATATATTTTTTCTATCTCTAAAAGGGTTGTCACTACTTTTGTATTTAATCTTGATAGGGGTGTTGGTCAACTGTAGGGCATTAATAAAAAAATTCTTTAAATAACGCTCATAGGCATTTGGCACATTTTGTAAGTGATTACCATGAAAAGTAAATGTAGGTGGAAATACATCGGTTTGATTAACGTATTTAATTTTTAGCCTTCTGCCTTTAACAGGTGGTGGTTGATGATCCTGATTGGCTTTTTCTAAAATTTTATTCAATACTGAGGTTGAATGTTGTTCACCAGCGTTTTGATAAGACTGGTTGATGGGTGTAAATAATTTACCCACACCAAAGGCGTGTAGAGCAGAAATGTAATGCACGCTAGCATAATTTATAAAAGAAAGTTTAATTTCCAATTTGCGTTTAACTTCTTGCTTTTGATAATCATCCAAACCATCCCATTTGTTAATGACAATAAGTAGCGCTTTCCCTTTATCTATAATCATACCTAATAGGGTTGCGTCTTGTTCAATCACTCCAACTTGTGCATCTAATACAAGAATAACAACATGAGCCCTTTCTAAGGCATCAATGGCTTTAATAATGGAGAATATTTCAACTTTTTCGTGGGTTGAACGTTTACGACGAATGCCTGCTGTGTCAATGAATGTATATTTTTGTCCTTCATGTTCAAAAGGGATATAAATACTATCATGTGTAGTGCCTGGAAAATCCATTACCAGTACGCGTTCTTGCCCTAAAATACGGTTAATTAATGTTGATTTGCCCACATTAGGCCTACCAAGTACGGCTACAGTAATACCTTCTACCTCCACTATTTCATCAATGGTGACTTTAGGTAGTAGGGGCAGAGTAGTGTCAATTAAATCAGCAATACCTTGACCATGCTCGGCTGAAATCAACATAGGTTCGCCCAGTCCAAGCTCAAAGAATTCAGCAGCTAAGGCTGGATTTAAACCTTCAGCTTTATTACAGACTAAGATGATATTTTTTTTTAGCTTTCTAAGGCGTGATACGATTTCTAAATCAAGACCAATCACACCATCTCGACTACTAACTATAAAATAAATAATGTCTGACTCTTCTAACGCATTCAGTACTTGACCTTGGATACTACTATCAACTAGATTGTTTTTATTGGTAAGCCCACCTGTATCAATAATTGTGGCAAAAGTTTGCGTATCATTATCCAAAAGCACTTCTGCATATTGACGATCGCGAGTTAACCCTTCAAAATCAGATACCAATGCTTGGCGTGAATGGCTTAGGCGGTTAAACAGCGTGGATTTACCAACATTAGGTCGTCCAACAAGGCAAATAATAGGCAAACCCATAGGAATTAGTTAAGGTCGTTTAACTTAATTTTAATCAAATTTTGCAATTTAGAGTCTTTAGAAATTTGATTTAGAGCTAATTTATAATGTTTTTTAGCATTGTCAATTTGCTTATCAGCTAAATAAATATCTCCTTTAAGTTGATTATACAAGCCATCAAATGCGCTATTAGGTACAGTGTTTAGCGCACCAAGTGCTTGTTTATAATGGCCCATTTCTAAATATAAGCTGGCTATTCTCATATTGACAACTTTAGCAATAGAAATATTACTTGTATCACTCAACGGAGCAAGGTATTCAAGTGCCTGCATATAATTTTTATTAGCCACTGCATTTTTAGCTAAAATTAATGTCGCCTGATCAAGATAGCCACTACTTGCATGGTTGTTTTTTAGTTGTTCGTAGGCTTGTGTGTCGTTAGGATTAGAGACAAGTGTTAAGTAAATACTTCGTGCTTTAATCAATTGAGAGTGTTGATAATTTTTATAAGCATCAAAGCCAAAAATGCCGCCCAAACCTAAGGCAACACCAACAACAATTTGTAACGTATTTTCTTTAATCCATCGTTTAATTTGTTCTTCTTCAGTCTTGTCTGCTTTAATAAAATTTTTCATTTGTTTTCCTTTAAATATTTAATCGCTTCTTCTAAATCCATGGTTTGTTGCGTTCCTTGACCTTTTAGAGGTTTGATACTAACTTGATTATTGTTTAACTCTTGTTCACCCAAGATTAATGCAAAATATGCTTTGATCTTATTTGCTTTTTTTAACTGACTTTTAAAACTACCCAAAGTGAGGTCATTATAAAGGATTACATTAGGCAATGCATCATGCAAAGTACTGGCTATTTGCATCGATTTAATTTGTGCTTTTTCACCTAATGCAACTAAATAAATAGACAAAGTGGGCTCAATTGCCATTAAGTTTTGTACTTCTAATAGCAATATCAAACGCTCTAAACCAATCGCCAAGCCAACTGCTGGTGTGGGTATGCCACCCATTTTTTCAACTAAACCGTCATATCGTCCACCAGCGCAAATTGTACCTTGTGCACCTAAATTAGTTGTCGTCCACTCAAACACAGTGCGGTTATAATAATCCAATCCGCGAACCAAGCAGGTATTAATTATATAAGTGACGTTCAAGGCATCTAAATAAGTCTTAAATTGCTCAAAATGTTGTGCTGATTCTTTGTCTAAATAATCCATTAATTTAGGTGCATTGTTAATTAAAGAGCGCATTGCTTTATTCTTACTATCTAAGATTCGTAAAGGATTGGTTTTTAATCGTTTTAAACTATTCTCATCAAGCTGGTCTTTATACTGATTAAAATACGCAATCAATATTTTTCTATAAGCAACCCTGGTCTCACTAGAGCCTAAAGTGTTAATCTCCAATACAATATTTTTCAAACCTAAAACTTGCCACAAAGTATGTGTAATCATCATAAGTTCAGCATCTACTTTGGCATTAGTTGCGCCAAATACCTCAAGCCCTACTTGATGGAACTGTCGATAGCGCCCCTTTTGTGGTCGTTCACGTCGAAACATCGCCCCTTGATAAAAGACTTTTTGAATCCCTTCTCTGGGTAAATTATGTTCAATCATCATACGCACACAACCGGCTGTTCCTTCAGGATTTAAGCTTAATGACTCACCACCTGACTCTATCCACGAATACATTTCCTTTTCAACAATATCCGTAGCCCCGCCAATCGCACGACAAAAAGTATCCGTCTTTTCAACAATCGGCGTGCGAATATTTTGATAACCATAACTAATAAACAAATCAAATATTGTCCTTTCTAAGGATAGCCAAAACGCAGAATCTTTAGGTAATAAGTCACTCATGCCACGAATGGCTTGGATTTTTTTACTCATCTATTGGTAAGTATTATAAGTTCTTAATATTTTACCAATTTCTATCTTGTAGATTAGAAAAATAAAAAATAAATTAAGTATATATTTATATGATAGGATTCCTATAAATTTCCTCAAACATTTAAGAGTATTCATGTCTATTAATTACCGCTATCTATCTTTTGGTATTGTTGTTTTTGCTCTTATCATCTTTTTCTTGAACTTAGTAATAATATCTCCGTCAATCTTTATCCAATCAATCCAAAAACACTTTCAATAGTAACAATCTCATTAATGCTGTTGGTGATGAATATAATCTAAATACTACTCTTGGGCTTTCTGCCCTCACTAAACTAAGACCAACTCAAATAAATCAATGGCCTAATTTCTAAAGGAGATTACCATCGTTACTGAGATGAACGATCTGATTACAACACTTGATTTATCCACAATCAACCGCTGTTCAAAAATCATTGTTACCAATGATATCAACGACTCATAGCAATATTAGGTAACAATGGACAAGCTAGTTCAGAATATTGCACCGAAATTAACAACTTCAGAAAAATTAAATATAATGGCAACTACTGGATAGTACAAACCAAATTACTACAAACCTTTGAATATGGTAATACCATAGATTCAAAGATTGAAACTCAAGGCAATATTGTTATGGTTTGAGTGGTTAATAAAATTATTGATTACAGATAAATAGCATAAAATTCTATAAAAATCGGTTATGTAGGAGTAAATATTTTAGTTTGTGTCCAATAATTTTTCACATTAATTATGAAGATAATAGAGTGTCGTTTAATTATAATTTGGATAGATCAAATAGTAGTGTTTATAAAAATTTAGAAAAGTTCCTCTTACTCTATAAAAAATTATTATTACGATATATAAGGATACGTTAAGTAGGAAACAAACATGCTCACTTATAAAATTGACTATCTTAGAATAAATAATTTTTGTTATAATATAAATAATGACATAGGGTTTTTAGCATACAAGAATGTTTGCCTAATAAAAGTAAGTGTTTACGAAAAAGTATATTAAGAGGGATTAAATGCTGAAAAAAAAATATTTCAAGGCTTTATTCAGGTAAACAATGGTAAAGCAATTTAGATGCTGATTGAAAAAACTGCCTAATCCACAAAAATGATAGATATTCTATGTTAATTGATATGAATGACAATGACTTACCTGATCGAGTGTTTGATAGAAATCTAGATAACGAGCAACAATGATTCTATGTTTAATTAAACCAAACTGTAGGTTTAATTAGATTAGAAATCTATTGTTACCAAGAGCTAAATTACAAATCATTGAGAACGACTCATCCGTTTACATTAGAGGTATTCTTGGCGCTGATCCCAATATCAAACATACATGATCTCGGTTAAGTTGTATCCAACGTTACAACCAATAACACTATTACTTACGACGAAAGTAGTAAAGGCTAATCTACAAGGTCATGATAATTTAGATTTCGCTTAGATTTAATCTTTTTATGAACAATCAAATAAACTCACTCATACTGAATATAAACAAAGCTTGTCATTATATCAGTCAAATCACCCTAACCAAAGAATACATTCATACTTTTTTGCATTAATAAATTTAGTGCTACTGTTTTTTAATGATAGACATAAATCTTTTATTGATTACTAATACCGTTAGGGACGTGTCCTGTTGGTACGTATTTGGAGGCTGATTGGCAGTGTTGATGTTGATCATCAAAAAAGATATCAGCGCCAAATTCTTTTAAAAATATGCCTTTGTCTAGTCCACCTAGAAAAAAAGATTCGTCAATACGAATACCCCATTTACGCATGGTGTGAATAACGCGTTTGTGTGATGGCGCTGAGCGTGCGGTTACTAAAGCAGTTCTGATTGGGTTGTTTGTTACTGGGAAGGCAGATTGTATTTTTTGTAATGACATTAAAAAGCACTTAAATGGTCCAGCTTTGAGTACAATATTGGCTGAATTTTTTTCGTTTTCTACAAAGGCTCTTAATCCTTTTTCTTGAAAAATTCGTTCTGATTCGTTTGAGAAAATAACTGCATCGCCATCAAAGGCAATACGCAATTGAGTTTCATGTGGTTTTTGTGAGCTAGAACCGACGATTGATGCTGCTGCAAAACCTGATTCTAAAGCTTTTTGCACATCTTGGTAGTTACTTGATAAGAACAAATCTGCTTTAAATGCACTTACAAGATTGTGCGTACTTTCACCACAGGTAAAGGCTGCTTTTGAAATATTTAAGCCGAAATGTTCAATGGAGTTAAAAATACGTAAGCCTGTGTCAGCGCTATTACGTGAAAGTAGGATGACATCAATGGGGTTTTTTGTGGTGTTGAGTGCTAATAATTTTTTAACCAGTGAAAAACCAACTCCAGGTTGCAAAACAACTTTTTCGTTTTTTTCTTGATGTTTGGCGTAAGCCTCAACCCCATGTTCTTTAAAGATTTTGTGCGATTCATCAAGATTAAATAAGGCCCTTGATGAAATTGCAATGACCAATTTATTTTTTGTAGTGTTTCTCATGGTTTTTCTTGGCATTTTTTAAAACAAAAATTCAACTATTTTTCAAATTTTTTTTCTTATTATATATGTATATCAGGACATTGTGCTAAATATGGGTGCGATTAAGTGTAGTTTGATTGTGTACAGAGATGACTTCTAATAATTTTGCGTCAAAATAGATTTTAAATTTGATGTTTGGAAAGTGTAAGTCATTTTCGCTATTGTGCTTAATTGATACGATCATGAGTGGTTTGTTTTAATGATGGAATAAGCTTTAAAATTTTTTGATAGTTCAATTCAAACAACTGCGAAACTTAGGCGTAAATTTTTGGCTTTTATTGACTGTGTAAAGATTTTAAAAAATGTTGTTTCATATCCATTGTGTGTCAATTGTTAGTTGTCCATTATCATATAGCGTGTAATGATTAAAGCCAATTCTAGTTTCATTGTTAAATTGTAAGGCAGTTGATGGACATGAAATAATTTTTACCCCTAATCTGCTAAATTCAGCAGCTTGATGTGCATGGCCAAACAGTATGGCTTGTATTTTAGGGTATTTATCAAGCACATTAAACAATGCTTTTGGATTTTCTAAAGACAGTGAATCATCCCAAGTACTGTTCATTGGTACGATAGGGTGATGTAAGACAATGAGTATATATTTGGCAATTGATTGTGTTAAATTAAAGTTTAGTTTTTTAAGTTCATTTTTTGTTAAAAATCCACTGGTTTTTGATGTTTGCACTGAATTTGTACTGATAATTTCCCATTTTCTAAGTGTGAATTGGCTGAATAAATTTTTAGAAAAAATAGTATTCAGATTGTTATCAATATCATGATTGCCAGATATTACTAATAGCTTTATTTGAACAGGAAAAAGTATTTGTTGTAAAGTTTTATAAGAGGTGATTGTACCATTGTGGGTAAGATCGCCACTAATTAATAAGGCATCAGTATCGATATTGATGATTTTATTGATGATTTTTTTTAAATTGACATGGGTATTAACACCCATAGCGTATTCAACATTATCAATATGACAATCACTAATTTGAACAAAACTATGGCTCATCATATAGCATTGATGAAGGTAACTCGAGAGCTAATACCTGCTAGTAGTTCATAAGCAATAGTAGCACTATGTTTTGCAATGGTTTCGATGCGTAATTGCTTATTACCCCAAAGAATTGCATTATCTCCAACACTAGCATTAATGTTACTTATATCAACACAAATTAAATCCATTGATACGCGACCAACAAGTGGACATAAGGTGTTATTAATTAGTACAGGTGTGCCATTTTTAGCATGGCGTGGGTAACCATCACCATAGCCAATGCCGATAGTTGCTATGGCTGTTGATTTGTCGGCTGTCCAAGTAACGCCATAGCCAACTGAATCATCAGCTTTGATGGTTTTAATTGACATAATTGGTGCCGATAGTTGCATAACTGGTTTAAGATTGTGATTAATAATGTTAAAAGGAGAAACGCCATACAACATAATTCCAGGGCGAACATAATCAAAGTGTGAGGCTGAATTTGACAAAATTGCAGCAGAATTTGCCATTGAGCGTTTGGCAACAACAGGATCTGTTAATTTTTTAAATTCAAAGAGTTGGGATTGATTCATTGGGTGGTTAATTTCATCAGCACAAGCGAAATGACTCATGATACATTGGATATTAATCAGTGGATTATTTCCTAGTAACTTTATACAGTGATTATATTCATTGGTAGACAAGCCCAGTCGATTCATACCTGTGTTAATTTTTATCCAAATATCTATAGCTTGTTTGGTGTTATTAACAACGGATAGTTGAGTTTTATCGTGTACAACAATTTGGCAATTTAGTTTAATGGCTTGTTGTAGTTCTTGGTCTTTAATGACGCCTGATAGAAGTAAAATTGGCTGATTTGTAGTTTTGCGTAATTTTTCTGCTTCCAGGATTTCACTAACACCTAACAAATCAGAATGATTAATAATTGGGTCAATTAAATCAATATGGTGGCCATAAGCATTGGCTTTCACCATGGAAACTATTCTAGTATTGAGTGAATTTTTTTTTACAACTGAAAGATTGTGTTTTAATGCTGATTGCGAAATTGAGGCAATGGCGCGCATGGGTAAAGTTTTTATTAAAAAGGCTCTTGGTCAAAATTAGCCATATTATGTGCATAAACTGTGTCTATTTGTTCATCAGTTATGTCGTGAAATTGCTCTTCGTTGGCTAAATTTTCAAATCGTGCATATTCGCCAATAAAAGCTAGTTTGATTAGTCCAGTAGCGCCGTTCCTATGCTTGGCAATTTTTAAATCTGCCTTACCTACCTCTTCTGGATTTGAATAGGTGTCATCATGATATTGTTGGTCGCGATAAATAAAACCAATAATATCAGCATCTTGTTCAATTGAACCTGATTCGCGTAAATCAGACATTTGTGGTATACGACCTTTACCAGCCTTGGGGCGTGATTCAACAGCACGGTTAAGTTGTGACAAAGCAAGTACGGGTATGTTAATTTCTTTGGCTAAGGCTTTAAGAGAACGGGAAATTTCAGAGATTTCTTGTACCCTATTTTCATTTTTTCCATGTACGGTCATCAGTTGTAAGTAATCTACCATAATTAGTGCCAAGTCAGGATATTGGCGTTTTAGTCGCCGACATTTTGCGCGAATTTCTGTTGGTGTAATGGAAGGGGTTTCATCAATAAGAACTGTAGATTTTTCCAAGGCTAATACGGCATGATTAAAGCTATTCCAGTCAGTTTCAGTCATAGTATTGCGTAATTTTGAGCCTTCAATGTGACCAAATGATGAAATCATACGCATTACTAACTGTTCAGTTGGCATCTCTAAACTAAATACTACGACTGGTTTAGGTTCTTTAGCAGTAATAGCAACGTGCTCAATAATGTTCATTGAAAGAGCAGTTTTACCCATAGAAGGGCGTCCAGCAATGATAATTAAATCGCCATTTTGTAAGCCAGAAGTTAATTTATCTAATTCACTAAAACCAGTTTCTAAACCACTTATGCTGCTAGATTCTTGCATTTCGTGTACGTGATTGACAACATCTTTAATAATGTCTCTTACATTAGTAATGTTTTGTTTTCCACGAGTCACTTGTTCAGCAATTTCAAATATTTTTTTCTCAGAAAAATCAATAAGCTCCTGAACTTCAATTTCTTTTGGATGATAGGCAGTGTCAGCAATTTCGTGACTAACAACAATCAGTTGACGATAAACGGATAATTCGCGTACGTGTTTAGCATATGCTTCAATGTTAGAAATACTAGGGGTATTTTCAGCAATTTGAGCTAAATAGACAAAGCCACCAATGGTTTCTTCAGAGCCTATTTTTTTAACTTGTTCTTTAACTGTGAGAATGTCAGCAGGTTGCTCGTGTTGTAATAGAATGGTAATGGCATTAAAAATAATTCTATGCGAGGCATTGTAAAAATCTGCCTCGGTCAAAATATCTGCGACACGATCCCATGCTTCATTGTGTAGCAATAAGCCACCTAAAACAGATTGTTCTGATTCAATTGAATTGGGTGGTATTTTGACGTTTTTGGTATTCATTGGCTTTTAAAGTACCTTTTAGTTGGCTTTTTATGCTTCTTGAAAGCCCTCAATAACAACTTTAATACTCACCGTAATATCTGTATGTAAATCAACACTGATTTCATATTTACCTGTATGGTGAATTGTCTCGGGCATGTTAATATTACGCTTTTCAACTTCAAAACCGCTTGCTGCAAGGCTTATTTGAATATCACTGGTATTGATAGAACCAAACAATTTGCCCTCTTCCCCTGCATTGGCTTGAATGGTACAAACAGTACCTGTCATCTTACTCTCAATCACTTGTGCATTTTTAAGTATTTTAGCTTCGCTAGCCTGTAGTTCGGCTTTAATTAATTTAAATTTAGCCAAGTTTGTTTTAGTTGCGGGCTTAACTTTACTTCGAGGAATTAAAAAGTTACGAGCATAGCCCGCCTTAACATTGGCTAAATCGCCTAAGTCGCCTAATTTTTGAATTTTTTCTAATAAAATTACTTGCATGATAGACTCCTACTTTTTGTGTTTGTCAGTATAAGGAATAAGGGCTAAAAATCTAGCTCTTTTAATGGCAGTTGTTAGTTGACGTTGAAATTTGGCACTGGTGCCTGTCATTCTTGATGGTGTAATTTTTCCACTTTCATTAATGTTTTTAAGCAGTGTATCAACATCTTTATAATCAATTCTTGTAATACCTGCTGCCGTAAAACGGCAAAAAGTGTTAATTTTAATTTGAGGTCTGCGTTTTCTTTTTACTTGCTTGGCCATTATGATCTCCCCTTTTCTTTGTCTTTATTAGCCATCATTATCGAAGGTGTGGTGATTACTCCATCTTCAGAAATGATTAAATTTCGAAGAATAGCATCGTTAAAACGAAAATTATAATTAAGCTTATCAAGTACCTCTTGATCGCATTCAATGTTCATCATTAAGTAATGTGCTTTATAAATTTTTTTGATTGGGTATGCTAAATGTTTACGCCCCCAGTCTTCTTTTCTGTGAATTTTACCACCACCAGTAGTGATGATTTCTTTGTACTTCTCCATCATTGTGCCTACCTGAGCTGATTGATCAGGGTGGACAATAAGTGTAATCTCATAATGTCTCATGAGTTGTGTCTCCTTATGGTTATATAGTAACTTGGAACACTGCGCTCTCAAGCAAGGAAGGGGGAATTTTATACTAGTTATTTGTTTTTAACAATCGTTTAACGATGTATATTGAGTGAATTTTGTTAAAATTCAGCTAATTTTACTATTTTGTTTAAACAATTAACTATTACAAAATTTTTCATCACTCTAATTTTACTAAGTGCAGTGATTTTTGTCGTGTATTTAAACCATTTAAGCCAGTTGCTTTATGATGCGTTCTCTTATAATACAAGCACAAATGCTTTGAGTTTTGAGCAACAACCAAAATCGATGATTAATATGCTTTTACTGGTGGAAGACCAATCATTTTTTAAACATCCTGGTGTAGATTTTAAAGAAATTATTAGAGTTGTTCGTGACTATATATTTTATGACAAGCCACTTCGCGGTGCGAGCACCATAACGATGCAGTTAATCAAAAATACCTTGTTAAATAGAGAACGAAGTTTAGGGCGAAAAGTTAAAGAAGCATTGATGGCATTATTATTAGAACATTCGTTTGATAAAAAATTCATACTCAATCGTTATATAAATACTGTATATTTAGGTCAAAAAGGCAATATAAGTATTAATGGTTTTACCAATGCTACTCGGTTTTATTTTAATAAAAAATTGGCATTGTTATCCTTAGAAGAAATGGCTATGCTCGTGGCTTTGGTTAAAGGTCCTGATTATTATCATCCAGTTAGACATTCGTTAAGATTACTTAAACGTAAGCAATTGGTTTTATCTATCTATCAGAAGTTTGAGAAAATTGTAAAATAGCAAAATGATGAATTTATTGGCAATTGATACATGTACTGATACGTGTTCAGTGAGTCTGCACACTCAAGATAAAATATTTTCTCGTTTTGTTCAAGGTGTGGAGAAAAGTTCAAGTCTAATATTATCACTTTGTGATGAGGTTTTTAAAGCGGGCCAATTATCACCATCTGCCTTGGGTGGTATTATTTACACCAAAGGCCCTGGTTCTTTTACAGGAGTTAGGATGTGCGTTAGTGTAGTTCAGGGTATATCATTGGCACATGATATTCCTACAATAGGGTTTTCAACACTTGAGTTACTTGGATTTGGTGCGTTTAAAAAATACAATACTAACAAGATTGCCATTGCATTTGATGCGCGTATGAATGAGATATATTGGGGTATTTATCAAAACCAAGTTTTATCTAAGGAAAGTTTACAAAAGCCTAATGAGGTGGACATACTTGGAAAAGATTTTATTGGCGTGGGTAGTGGATGGGGTGCTTATGAAAATGAGCTTATTCAACAAACAGGCATTAGTACTTATATTGCCGATTTTTATCCAAAAGCTGAAAACCTTATAGCACTTTACTTAGTCCATATTAACAACAACATTAATTTTAGCAATAAGTTAGCATTGCCAACTTATTTACGTAATAATGTTGCGCATAAGTCGCTAAAATAATGTGTTTATCAAAGGTCTCAAGTTTAAATAACTAACAGGATTGGTTTATGTGGAAATGGATTAAAGCGTTTGCTTCGCCTAAAAACTTTTATCAAATTAGTCAAAAAATCATCCCTTGGTTTTTATTTCCTTTCATTGTTTTAACACTGATTGGTTTGTACTGGGGATTGATTGTTGCACCTATTGATTACCAGCAAGGTGAGATTTATCGTATTATGTTTATTCATGTGCCTGTTGCATGGATGAGTATGTTTATTTATTTGGTATTGGTGATTTCTGGCGGTATTGGCTTAATTTGGCAAATTAAATTAGCATATGTAATTGCTAAAGTGTCAGCACCCATTGGGACGGCGTTTACTTTTTTAGCTTTGATTACTGGTGCAGTTTGGGGTAAGCCGATGTGGGGTGCTTGGTGGGTGTGGGATGCACGCCTAACTTCAGAGTTGATTTTGCTGTTTTTATATTTGGCTTATATGTCACTTAATAATGCATTTGACAATCCTAAAACCGCATCTAAGGCCTCTTCAGTATTGGCCCTTGTGGGCTTGATTAATTTACCTATTATTCATTATTCGGTTAAGTGGTGGAATACATTACACCAAGGTGCATCAGTCAGTATTAATAAAGTGGCTATTCAAGATGCTAATATGTTGATTGCATTATTATTAATGGGCGTAGCATTTAAGTTTTTATATGGCACGCTTATGTTGATGAGGGCTAGAGACGAGGTATTGGTGACAGAGCAAAACTCTAGTTGGGTTAAAAAAATAATTATGGAGCATAGATAGTGATCTTAGCAGAATATTTTTCTTTTCTTCCGTATGGAAAGTACGCTTTTTATATTTGGTTTTCTTATTTGACAACCTTGATTGTGATTGCAACTTTATTTATACGCACGCACTCTATTCACAAAAATGCAATCAAACAGTTACGTATTAAATATTTAAGAGAGAGGCAATCATGACAAAACGACAAAATAGAATGACATTGGTTGCTTTATTGGTAATAGGTGTGAGTTTGACAGGTTATTTAGGCTTAAAAGCCTTTAACGAAAATTTATTGTACTTTTTTTCTCCTACTGATGTTACCGAAGGCAAAGCCCCAAAAGGTAAGAGTTTTCGTTTAGGTGGTATGGTCGCTAAAAATAGTGTTAAGCGTGACGGTGTTAAAGTTACGTTTGATGTCACCGATTATGTCAACACCTTTCGTGTTAATTATTCAGGAATTTTGCCTGATTTATTTAAAGAAGGTCAGGGTATTATTACAACTGGTTCTTTAATTAATGGTATTTTCATAGCAACTGAAGTGCTCGCCAAGCATGATGAGAGCTACATGCCACCAGAAGTGGCCGATGCATTAGAAAAAGCTAAAAATAAATAATGAAAAAATTTCTACCTTTAGTTTTATTTGTTGTATTAGCTGTATTTTTATATATAGGTCTTGGACTTAATCCTAAAAAATTGCCTTCGCCTTTGATTGGTAAAACATTTCCAAATTTACAAGTTGAAGACTTTAATACTGCTGAAATTTATGCTATTCAAGATAAATTAAAAAAAAAATATCTTTAGTTAATATTTGGGCTTCTTGGTGTGTTACTTGTAGAGTAGAACATGAAATGCTCATGCAAATAGCCAAAACTAATTCATTGCAAATATTGGGAATCAATTACAAAGACACCAAAAATGATGGCAATATCTTTTTAACTAGACTTGGCAATCCGTATGATTCGATTGTATTTGACCAATTAGGTAAACTTAGCCTTGAGTTAGGCGTCTATGCCACACCTGAAACTTTTATTATCGACCAGCAAGGTATTATTCGTTTTAAGTGTGTTGGTGAATTAACGCCACGAATTTGGGAAAGGCAGATCTTGCCACTAATTAGCCAACTAAAAAATAGTACAAGATAAAAATTTAGTATATTTTTTATCAAGATCCATTGACAGTTCTGATATTTAATAAATAATTTAAGTTTAATTTAAAGCTTGATGTTTTTTAAATAAAAATAAGGTTCATATACAAAAGAATAAATCAGATTTAGTTGTAGAAATTGCACAAATTTTCAATTTAACAAAAGTAGATGCAAGCTTATGTATTGAATGCAATGATAGACGTAATTACCTCAGTATTAGCCAGTAGCGATAATATAGCTATTACAGATTTTGGCAGTTTTGTTATTCGTGATCATACAACGTATACTACTCGTAATTCTTAAACAGGCGAAGTAATCCAAATTGAGACTTCTAAGTCTGCATTTAAAACAGATAAATTACTTAAAGAATCGGTTAATTCTTAGAATTTTTTTAAGTATAATTCGTTCGGTACTTCGTATAATGGATATATTTTTTGGGCGCTTAGCTCAGTTGGTAGAGCATCGCTCTTACAAGGCGAGGGTCACAAGTTCAAATCTTGTAGCGCCCACCAAAAAAATTTCGGAGCGGTAGCTCAGCTGGTTAGAGTGCCTGCCTGTCACGCAGGACGTCGCGGGTTCGAACCCCGTCCGCTCCGCCATAATTTTTCTTTGTTATGGTTTCCGATTTGTCCAACATCCGAATTTTAAAAACATAACAAACCCATGTAGAATACAAATATTTTCGTTTATAATTCTCGTTTTTTATTAAATAAACGGTTTTTAGATTATTAATCAATTAACCGTTAACACACATCATTATGCTAGGTTCAATTAGAAACAAAACCAAGGGCTGGGTCGCTTATTTAATTGTTGGTTTAATTACCATTCCTTTTGTTTTATTCGGTATTAGTGAATACTTCACTGGTGTTTCAAATATTGTTATTGCTTCTGTTGATGGTGTTGACATCTCAAAAGCAGAATTTCTTGCAAAATTTAATCCGCAAAAAAGACGCTTACAACAAGAGCTGGACAAAAAATATGACACAGAATTTGATGCCATGTTAAAGCAATCCATTCTTAATCAAATGATTGATAAATATTTGCTTGAGCAATTATCTAACGAATTGTCGTATGAAACAACTGCCAATGAACTTAATACTATTATTCAAGCCAATAATTTATTCAAAAAAAAAGGGCGATTTTCATTAGAAAAATATAAGCAATTATTAAGACTCAATGGTTATACAACAATAAAATATGAGGCGATAAAGTTACAAGAATTAACCGAAACTCAAATTAAATACAATTTATTAGATTCTGCTTTCGTAATACCAACAGAACTTGCGAAATTACAAAAGTTGAATGATCAACAACGACAATTCAGTTATATTGCTATTCACGCTGATGATTACGTTAAAGAAGTTAAGGTTGATGTGCAAAGTGTCAAAAATTTTTATAATAATAAAAAAGCGTTATTTTTCGCACCAGAGCAAGTAAAAATAGAATTTGTTGAGTTGTCATTAAATAAAATTTCAAAAAATATTAAAGTAAGTGATGATGAATTGTTTAATTTTTATAAAGATGAGCAAGAGCGTTTTACTAGAGAGGAAGAAAGACAAGCGCAACATATTTTGCTTGAAGATAAATCAACTGCACAAAAAGTTATTGCCCTATTAAACAATGGTGGTAAATTTGCTAAACTTGCTGAGCAATACTCTCAAGATACGGCTTCTAAAGCTAACGCAGGAGATTTAGGCTTTTTTACTCGTGGTGTTATGTTGCCAGAATTTGAGAAAAAAGTATTTGCAATGAAACTTAACGAGGTTAGTGATTTAGTTAAATCTGAGTTCGGTTATCATATTATTAAACTTAACAATATTAAAGTCAAAACACTTAAACCATTTGATGCGGTTAAATCAGAATTACTTGATTTATACACTCAAACACAAGCACAAAAAGTGTTTTACAGTTTAACTGAACAATTAACCCACTTGGCTTACGAGGTAAATTTAGAGGAAATTGTTGATCAAATGAATTTAAAGCTTCAAGTGAGTGATTTTTTTGACAGGAAGAATACTCAATTAAACCAAAAAATTGTTGTTACTGCATTTAGTGATACGGTTCTTAACAAAGGTGAAAACTCAGAAATTTTAGAATTATCAAAAAATAAATTAATGGTTATTCGTGTACGAGAAAAATTAGCACAAAGACAAAAATCCTTTATTGAAGTTAAAGATGAAATTAATGCACATTTAATGACACTACTGGCTAAAATTTTTGTTGATAATCTTGCCAAGAATGTTGTTGATTTATTGGTTCATAATGATAAAGATACACTTAAAAAATTAATGAATAAGAATAAACTTAAATGGAATCATGTTGATTGGGTGAAACGAGATTCCAGCAAAGTTAAGATGGCCATTATCAATAAAGTGTTTGCATTGGCTAAGTCAACTAATGGTAATTTTAGCTATAGCGCTCAAGATTTGGATGAAAGTAATGTGGTTATAATTAAATTATTAGGTGTTAAAACGACAGATACAAAGACAGTTAATACCACTCTTGAAAGGTCTTTATTAATTTTTGAATCAAATGAGATATTTGCAAATATCCTTGAAACGCTTAAATCTCAAGCAAAAATTAAAATTTTTAGTAGAAATTTATAATCTAGAATTATTTATTTTTAACTATTAAAATATAGTATTCCTTTAATTTAAAAAATAATTTATAGCGAATTTTGTGAAAATTGTCAAGGTTTTTAGGCTTTTGCCATTATACAGTTCAAGCATTGCCAAAACTATTCTGATAGATGTTTACAATACGACAGGTAATATTGAAACTAAATAATATACTCTTATGAACAGTATTATCAAAGATGTCACGGGTTAAAGGTATTGGAAATTTTTTTTCTTGGTAAAAGAATAGGTGGCTTGTCATCAATATTTGCTAAATTAGGACTTTTATATTTAGCAAAAGACCAAATGATTAAATTAATATTGCACATGATATTGTTATCTGATTCAGTATTTACAGGACATGAAGAGCTTTTAATTGAACGTGTTAATGCGAAATTTTCATATGTTTGGTTAGTTTTGATAAAACTATTAGAACCAGAGTCTATCATTACAAGCCAGCTTACTTACAGCATTGTTATTTTGCGCTTAATGAATGTTATTATAAATCCGATAAATTTTTTTAAATTATGCCATTTTTCTATTAAGGATTACAGTAATAGAAGGGGCACATATACTTTAATGATTACCATGTCACCAATTAGACTCTTATCATTGGTTTAAACGAATGAAAAACGTATGGCTATTTTTCGTTGGCAAGAAGGCATAAAAAGTATTTTAAAACAAGTAAAAGTCAATATCATAGAGTACCTTTAAAAACAATCCTTTGTTAGTCTCTATAGGTTTTTAGAGGCAGGGTTTATTTGATTAGTGGTTGTTTTTATTTATTAGTTTGGGCCTTTGTCATAAAAGTTATAACCAGAATCAACATAAGTTATTTCGCCAGTGATGCCTGAGGCTAAATCAGAACACAAGAATGCAGCAGCATTGCCCACTTCTTCAGTGGTTACGTTGCGTTTAAGTGCGGAACTATCTGCAGCATAATCAAGCAGTTTGCCAAAATCCTTAATGCTAGATGCCGCTAAAGTTTTAATTGGCCCTGATGAGACTGCATTAACGCGAATGCCTCTTTCAGGCCCTAAGGCTGCCGCCATATAACGAACATTAGCTTCAAGTGAAGCCTTTGCCACACCCATTACATTATAATTTGGAATGGCGCGGATACTACCTAAATAACTGACTGTTAATAAAGCGCCATTGTCATTAAGCATGGAATAAGCGGCTTTTGCAAGTGCAGTAAAGCTGTATGAACTAATATCATGTGCCGTGGCAAAATTTTCACGAGTAGTTGCTTGGATGTAGTTACCATCTAACGCTTTACGCGGTACAAATGCAACTGAATGAATGATGATATCAAAATTATCCCAATGAGTTTTTAATCTTTTAAGGGTTTTTTCAATACCTTCATCACTAGCAACATCACATTCAATAACAATGGTTGATTGGCAAGCTATAGCGCATTTATCAACCCGTTTTTTAAGCTTTTCGTTTTGATAAGTAAGTGCGATTTCACAGCCTTGATTAGCCATTGCTTGTGCAATTCCCCAAGCAATAGAGCGATTTGATGCAACACCAACAATAAGTGCTTTTTTCCCAGTTAAGAAGCCCATAAATCTCCAATTTTGTTTTTGATAAAAAATAAATTATAACCTACACAACACCTATAATACCTAACTGTTTCTTACTATTATTATTTTACAAATGTTAGATATTTTCTTAACGCCCATTCGAATGCTTAGAATGGGCTATATCCTGCTATTATTGATTTATTTTTCTTATGGTAGTAGTGTTTTTACTGCCATTGCTGAGAATTTTGGGTGAAGAATGCTTTAGACATGTCAGCATTTGACTTGGCCGAGCTTGTTGTATGGACTGACGGTTCCATGGACTGTTAAGATGATTTTTGGACAGATGGTTGATAGTATTAAAATTTTTGGATCTAATCGAAAGTCTTATGTTTATATAGGTGCTATTCTAATTACACTGAGTTCTGTACTTATGATTGCTGTTGTCGGTGATTACGTTATTGTGCAGGGTAAAAAGTTTATTTATGTGGTTGCCAGTATCATCACTATAGTAGGATTTATTATATAAGATGTGGCTGCTGATAAATCTCAAAGTCAGGATAAAATCAATCAAGAACTTGCTACTATTCAGGTTTTCGCAAGATTTTCATTAGGTGTGGCCATCTCTTCACCTTTTAATTATATATCCCAAGTGTTTATGTTAACGTTAGTGGCTATTCATGCTCCAGAAGGAGAAAAGGCACTTGGTTTGCCTTGATGACAAGTTTGATGAATATTGCACTTACCGCTGGTGGTTTACTCACTAAATATTTAAACAAATTTTTTGTTGTTAGTAAAGAAATTATTACAAACGGTGTTATAACTAGTGTACAAAATTACAGAAAGCTCGGTAGTTTACTTTGGATTGTTATTGGTGTATGGTTTGTGATACCCATTGCTGTTATATTAAAATTTAACCCAAATAAAGCGTGAAAATAAAACATTATTTTTTATTAGTTGCACTACTAGTTGTCTTTGACCAGTTAACAAAATTATTGGCTTGTGAATATTTAAGCATTGGCAACTCAATTGCCATTAATGAATTTTTGTCGCTTACTTTTACTCGTAATTACGGTGCATCATTTAGTTTTTTGGCTGACAGTGGCGGTTGGCAGCGTTATTTTTTATCAAGTGTTTCTGCGATTGCCAGTATTGTTATTAGTGTTTTGATATTAAAAACATCTTTAAAGCATCAGTTAAAACTTGTCAGTTTGGTGTTGATTTTGTCAGGTGCGATTGGCAATATGATTGACCGAATTGCCAATAGCTTTGTTGTTGATTTTATTGATCTTTACTATGCTGGATTTAATTACCCAATTTTTAATTTTGCTGATATTTTTATCAGTGTTGGCGTGGTGGTGTTGATTATAGTGGATTGGAAAAAATGAGTGATTGTTTAGTGATTGGTGGCGGTGTTATTGGTATGATGAGTGCAAGAACGCTAGTAATGGCAGGTGCTAGTGTTACCTTGTTAGACCAACGTGAGTGTGGTAAAGAATCATCTTGGGCGGGTGGTGGTATTATTAGTCCATTGTACCCTTGGCATTATGATGATTTGACCAATGAATTAAGTTTTGCTTCACAATTGGTTTATGCAGACTTATGTTTGCAAATTTTTGAAGACACAGGCATTGACGCTCAATATCTAAAATCTGGCTTGCTGATGATGGATGAATATGATTTGCCTCTGGCAATACAATGGATAAATAAATACAATATTTATTACCAACATCATGCTGATGGTGTATTGTTTGCTAATATCGCCCAGGTTCGAAATCCAAGATTATTAAAAGCCTTAAAGGTTGATATTTTGAATAAAGGGGTGAATATCATTGAACATATTCAAGCAAATGATTTATTGATAAAAGACAATCAAGTGATTGGTGTGAAAACCAAAAATAAAGATTATTTTGCACAGGACGTTATTGTTTGTTCTGGTGCATGGAGCTCAAAGTTGCTGAGACTTACTGATGAGGTTTTTCCGATGAAAGGACAAATGATTGTTCTAAAATCAACTAAGGACGTGGTAGAAAATATTGTGCTAGATCAAGGTAGGTACATTATCCCAAGGGCAGATGGGCGAATACTGGTGGGTTCCACTATGGAAAATGTTGGTTTTGATGGTCGTATTGATATTGGTGTGCAAAAATTACTTCATGAATTCGCCTATCAAAGGTTTCCAGCTTTACTTAATGCGAAAATTGAATATCAGTGGTCTGGCTTTAGACCGGCAAGCCTTTCTGGTAAAGTTATACTAGGTAAGCATGAGCAATTTGAGCATTTATTAATAAATACTGGGCATTTTAGTAATGGCTTAAATATGGCACCTGCCAGTGCAGATAAAATTAAACAGCTGATTATCAATGCATAAAATAATCGCTTTTTTGTCATTCTTTGCTTGTGTTTCAATTGTGAATGCGCAGTTAATTAGGGTTTCAGCGCAAGGGAATATTCTTGAAAACGAATTTAAAAATCATCGGTGTGTACTTGACCAGCATTCTAAATTGGTATGGGAGGTCAAATTAAGCGATAAAGGATTACAAGATACGAATAACACTTATACTTGGTTTGATGGTAAATCAGGGGTTGATAATGGCGATTATAGCCATCATTGCCACTGGGGTAAAAACTGCAATACTCAGGCGTTTATTAATGCGTTAAATACAGTTAAGTTATGTAAACAAAGTGCTTGGCGTTTACCCAGTGAGTCAGAATTGAGAACTTTATTGATTTATGGTGATAATGACTTGCTTATCAATCCAGATTTTTTTCCAAACACCAAACGCAAATCTTATTGGAGCGCGGACGAGCAAGATGTTAATATTGCGATTGATTTACCATTTTTTTATGGTGGTAGTAAAAGTTCTGACAAATCTTTTGATGCTCATATTCGAGCAGTGAGTGATGCTTACTAGAATAATAGATCAAAATTTACTTGATTCATATTCAGATGACATTCCCACTTTTTTAAAGAAAATTTACGCCGCTCGTGGTATTAATGAGTCGCATTTGTCTTTGAATCTTATCCATCTTTTAAAACCTAATTTTCTCCAACTAGATGTTGCACTTGTTTTACTTGAGCAAGCCCTACTTAATCAAAAACGTATTTTAATTGTTGGCGATTTTGATTGTGATGGGGCAACTGCATCTGTTGTAGCAGTTAAGTCATTACGTATGATGGGAGCAAAGTTTGTTGATTTCTTAGTGCCTAATCGTTTTGAACATGGTTATGGCTTGAGTGAAGAGATTGTAAAATTAGCCATTCAAGAAAAACAACCAGATTTGATCATCACAGTTGACAATGGAATTTCAAGTTTTGACGGAGTAAAACTGGCAAAATCATCAAATATTCAGGTGATTATCACTGATCATCACTTACCCAGTAAGACTCTGCCACAAGCAGATATCATTATCAATCCCAATCTTAAAGGCTGTGAGTTTTTAAGCAAAAATTTAGCAGGTGTTGGCGTGTGTTTTTACTTGTTTTCAGCTTTTAAAACTCATTTGATTAAGTGTAATTATTTTACCAATTATAAAATTACCCCGCCAGATTTGCGAAATATGTTGGATTTAGTTGCACTTGGTACAGTAGCTGATGTGGTAAAACTTGACCAAAATAATAGAATTTTGGTCAACCAAGGCGTTAAACGCATTCAACAAAAAAAATGCGCTCCAGGTATTTTGGCACTACTGGAAATCTCAAATCGACCAAGTGCAACCTTACGTGCTAGTGATTTAGGTTTTTCAGTCGCACCACGCCTAAATGCAGCTGGGCGTTTGAATGATATTTCTCGTGGTATTAAATGCTTGCTAACTGAAGATATTAATGATGCTAGGCGCTATGCTCAAGAGTTAGAAGCGTTCAATCAACAGCGCAAACAAGAACAAGCTCGCATGCAAGACCAAGCACAAGCTATTGTTGATGCGCAAGAATTATCTATTACACAAGAAAATATGAGTAGTGATAGGTTTGCCATTAGTTTATTTGATCCCTCTTGGCATGAGGGTATTATCGGTATTGTAGCTGGTAAACTTAAAGAGGATTATCATTGTCCAGTTGCGATATTTGCCCAGTCTGATAGTGACTTAAAAGGCTCTATTCGCTCTATTCCAAGTGTACATATTAAAGATTTATTAGATTTATTAGATAGGCAAAACCCTGATTTAATTTTAAAATTTGGTGGCCATGCCATGGCAGCAGGATTGAGTATCAAACCTGAAAATTTCACTGATTTTAAGCAAGCTTTTGAAAATGTTATTCAAACTCATCTAGATAATCGAATGCCTAAAGTTGAGTTACTAACTGATGGCGAATTAGAAGCATTTGACTTGTCTTTAGACAATGCACAATTATTAGTCGATGCTGGACCTTGGGGTCAAGGGTTTGACGAACCAATTTTTTATGGTGAGTTTGAAATTATTGAGCAAAAAATAGTTGGCGAAAAACACCTAAAATTTCTCTTGAAACTTAAAGGTAATACTCAAGTATTTGACGCTATTGCATTTTTTCAACCACCATTGTTATCCATGCAAGCTTTAGTGGCTTATAAATTATCCATTAATAGTTGGCGAGGTAGTATTTCATTACAACTAATGATTGAGCAAATAAACATATTATCAAGGTAAAATACAGCCTTTTTATTTTCATATTCTTGTAATGCCAATTATTACTCTTCCAGACGGGACTCAAAAAATATTTGAGCAAGTAGTTAGCGTGACACAAGTAGCAAAGTCTATTGGTTTGAGCCTGGCTAAAGCTGCATTGGCTGGTGAGGTTGATGGCCAGTTGGTTGATACTTCGTTTTTAATCAAAACAGATGCTAATCTTGCGATTATTACAGCGAATGATGACAAAGGGCTTGAGATTATTCGCCACTCTACAGCGCACTTATTGGCACAAGCCACGCAAATGCTTTACCCAAAGGCGCAAGTGACAATTGGACCTGTGATTGACAATGGTTTTTATTATGATTTTGTATATAAAGATGGTTTTTCAGAGAGTGATTTAGCTAAAATTGAAAAAAATATGCACAAACTGGTTAAACAAAATCTTAAAATTGAAAGATTTGAAATGAGTCGTAATGAGGCGATACAATTTTTTAAAGATAAGGGCGAGTACTATAAGACTGAAATTATTGAATCAATTCCTGCGGGCCAAACACTGTCTTTGTACAAGCAAGGGAATTTTATTGACCTTTGTCGTGGGCCACATGTGCCTTTGACTGCTAAGTTAAAAGCTTTTAAATTAATGAAATTAGCAGGTGCTTACTGGCGTGGCGACTCTAATAATGAAATGTTACAACGTGTGTATGGTACAGCTTGGGCTACCAAGCAAGATTTAGAAGAACACTTACACAGATTGGAAGAAGCCTCAAGACGCGACCATCGTAAAATTGGTAAAATTCAAGATTTATTTCACATACAAGAAGAAGCACCTGGCATGATATTTTGGCACGCTAAAGGCTGGACATTATGCCAATTGATTGAGCAATATATGCGTGGTATTTTCAAAGACAATGACTATCAAGAAGTGCATACACCACAATTAATTGATAAAAGCCTTTGGGAAAAGTCAGGTCATTGGGAAAAATTTGGCGATACTATGTTTACTACTAGCTCTGAAAATCGTGATTATGCAGTGAAACCCATGAATTGTCCTGCACATATCCAAATTTATAATCAAGGCTTAAAATCTTATCGTGATTTACCACTACGCTTGGCAGAGTTTGGTTCGTGCCATCGTAATGAGCCTTCAGGTACGTTGCATGGTATTATGCGTGTACGTAATTTTGTACAAGATGATGGCCATATTTTTTGTACGCCTGAGCAAATTCAAGTTGAGGTTTCAACCTTTATTGATTTGACTTTTGCTGTGTATAAGCATTTTGGTTTTGATAAAGTTGATATCAAACTTTCAACTCGTCCAGAAAATCATGTGGGTTCAGATGAGGTATGGGATAAGGCTGAAGCAGCGTTAGCAGAAGCACTTGATGCCAAAGTCATTAAATGGGAATTTCAAAAAGGCGAAGGTGCATTTTATGGACCTAAAATTGAGTTTGTATTAAAAGATTGCCTAGAACGACAGTGGCAGTGTGGTACTTTGCAAGTAGATTTTTCTATGCCAGAACGCTTGGATGCACAGTTTATTGATGAAAATAATATAAAACAAACCCCTGTTGTCTTACATCGTGCAATTTTAGGTTCTCTAGAGCGATTTGTGGGTATTTTGATTGAACATTATGAGGGCGCGTACCCTTGTTGGTTGACGCCTATCCAAGCAGTTGTTATTAATATTTCTGGAAAACAGGCAGATTTTGTTATTGATATAACTAAAAAGTTAAAAAAACAAGGACTTAGAGTCATTTCGGACTTGCGAAATGAGAAGATAGGCTTTAAAATACGCGAGCATTCATTACAACGTTATCCTTATATTTTAATAGTTGGTGATCGTGAGATGGAAAAAGATCAAATTTCAGTGCGACAACGTGGTGGTAAAGATTTAGGTGTAATGAGTATTGAAGCTTTTGTAGAAAAGATAAACCAGGAGATATTATAAAAAAAACAAATAAAATAAAAACTCGAATTAATGATGCCATTAGAGTAGCAGAAATTCGATTGATTGACGCCAAAGGTGAGCAGCTTGGTATTGTTAATATCGATATTGCGAAGCAAAAAGCAACGCAGGCTGAATTAGATTTAGTAGAGGTTTCCCCGAATGCTCAGCCACCTGTTTGCAAAATTATGGATTTTGGTAAATTTCTTTATGAATTAAAGCAACAAAAGAAGGAAGCTAAAAAGAAACAAAAAAGAAACACAGTTAAAACCATTAAGTATCGTCCAGGTACTGAAGAGAGCGATTATCAAATTAAATTTAAGAATTTGGTGAAATTTTTAGACAATGGTGACAAAGTTAAAGTTAGTATTTGGTTTCGTGGTCGCGAAATACAACACAAAGAGCTGGGCATGGAAATGTTAGACAGAATTGAAAAGGATACAGAAGAATTTGCCAATGTAGAACAAAAGGCAAAATTAGAGGGTCGTCAGCTGGGCATGATGCTGGCGCCTAAATCAAAGAAAAAGTAAGACTTAAAAGTTTGATAGGGTGGACAATAAAAGGAGTAAATGATGCCAAAGTTAAAAACCAATAAAGGAGCTGCAAAACGCTTTAAAAAAACTGCCAGTGGTGGTTATAAATGTAAACACTCTCACCTACGTCATATTTTGACCAAGAAGAGTTCTTCTAGAAAACGTAATTTACGCGCACCAGACATGGTTGAGAAAGCCGATGTAGCAATGGTTCGTAAAATGTTACCCTATAGTTAATTTGGGAGCATAAGAAAATGGCAAGAGTATCAAGAGGTGTGCAAGCGCACGCTAAACATAAGAAAATTTTAAAGAAAGCTAAAGGTTATTATGGCGCAAGATCTAAAGTATATCGCGTCGCTAAACAAGCGGTTATTAAAGCAGGACAATATGCGTATCGTGATCGTCGTCAAAGACGTCGTAAATTTCGCAGACTTTGGATTGTGCGTATTAATGCTGAGGCACGTAATAACGGTTTAAGTTATTCAAGAATGATTGATGGTATAAGCAAAGCAGATATTGAAATTGATCGTAAAGTTTTATCAGACATTGCTATTTTTGATAAAACGGCATTTGCAAAAATTGCAGATCAAGCAAAACAGGCTTTAGTTGTATAATAAATAATAATAGGAGCTAAATATGAAGAATAAAATTGTCTTTTTAGCGTTATCCATTATATTTCTTTCATCTTGTCAATCGTCAATGAATCGATTTACCCAAGATGAAAGAGGTGCAAATACTTATTCTTCTACCGAAATTGGTCAATTGTCTAGTGTATTAGAAGGGCGTATTATTTCTATTAAACCTATTATATTATCTGGTTCTAAAGCTTTAGGCTCTGGTGTTGGTACGGCCTTAGGTGTTTCTGTTTCTACAAGTACAGTGGGTGGTAAAAGAGATAAAATACCTGCTGCTATTGTAGGTGGTTTATTTGGTGCTATGGTGGGTCGAATTATTGAAGAAAATGTAACTACTGAAACTGGATTTGAATTTTTGATTAAGTTGAGTAGTGGGCAAATCAAATCTTTTGTGCAAAAATCTCAACAAGAGTTAAGAGTAGGCGATCAAGTTTATGTTACTTATGGTGAACAAACAGTGCGTTTGACACGTCAATAATTTGGTTAATGGTTGTGATAGAGGCTATTCTTGATAGAGCTAAGATCTTTATTGAAAAAGCACAAGATCTTCAAGATCTTGAAGATTTAAGAACCAATGTTTTAGGCAAAAAAGGTGAACTAACTACCTTATTAAAAGGTCTAGGTAAACTTTCAAAAGAGCAGCGTCCTAAAATGGGCGAAGCCATTAACCAGATTAAAGTTAATATACAAGTATTACTAGCTGATAAAAAAAATAATTTAGAACTTATTGCATTAGAAAAGCGTTTTTTGGCAGAAAAAATTGATGTGTCTTTACCAGGGAGACATGCTGAAATGGGCGGGTTACATCCAATCACAATAACGCTTAATCGTATTCAATCTCTATTTGTAAAAAATAGTTTTGAAGTGGTACTGGGTCCTGAAATAGAAGACAATTTTTATAATTTTACCGCGCTTAATATTCCCGAACATCATCCGGCACGTGCTATGCATGATACGTTTTATTTTGATAAAAATACGGTATTAAGAACGCACACATCCCCTGTGCAAATTCGCACGTTGGAAAAACAAAAACCACCAGTGCGTATCATTGCACCTGGGCGGGTTTATCGTCGTGATTTAGATATTACACACACCCCTATGTTTCACCAGGTTGAAGGTTTGATTGTTGATAAACATGCAAATTTTGCACAACTTAAGGGTTTATTGATTGATTTCTTGCGTGCTTATTTTGAAAAAGAAGTATTGAAAGTACGCTTTCGTCCTTCATATTTTCCATTCACTGAGCCATCTGCAGAAGCTGATATTGAATGCGTTATTTGTAGTGGTAAAGGCTGTCGAGTTTGTAAAAAAATGGGTTGGCTTGAGGTATTAGGTTGTGGTGTTGTTCATCCTAATGTATTATCATCAGTCAATATTGACTCAGAAGTTTATACCGGATTGGCATTTGGTATAGGGATTGAGCGTTTGGCAATGTTGCGTTATGGTGTGAATGATTTACGTCTTTTTTTTGAAAATGACAGTCGTTTTTTACGGCAATTTAGATGAATATTTTATCAAATTGGTTGCGTGAATGGGTTAATCCTAATGTAACTGATGAAGCATTAGCAGAACAATTAACTATGGCAGGGCTTGAAGTTTATGGTATTGTGCCTATTGCATTAGCTTTTAAAGGTGTTGTAGTGGGTCAGATTATTTCTTGTGATAAACATCCTGATGCTGACAAACTAAATTTGTGCCAAGTTGATGTGGGTGAGGCTGAAAATTTACAAATTATTTGTGGCGCTAAAAACATTCGTTCAGGCTTAAAAGTGATTGTTGCTACGGTTGGTGCTAAGTTTCCAGGTGGTGTTAAGATTAAAAAAACCAAATTTAAAGGTGTTGAGTCGTTTGGTATGATTTGCTCAGAATCTGAATTAGGTATGGCTGAGCTTGAAGATGATGCACCCATTGGACAGAATATTAAAACGTATTTAAATCTTGATGATCATGTTATTGAATTAGATATTACACCTAATCGTGGTGATTGTTTTTCAGTTTTAGGTGTTGCACGTGAAGTGAGTGCTCATTATAATTTGGCTTTTGATTTGCCAGAATTTGAAGTATTTACACAAGGTGATTGTGTCATTGGTGCTAGTGTTAGCGATACGCAAGCTTGTCCAAAGTATTTAACAAGAACCATTATAGGTATTGACAATACAGTTAAAACATCCAAGTGGATGGCTGATAAATTAGTACACTCTGGTCAACAACTTCATTCCCCTGTGGTTGATATTATCAACTTTGTTTTGTTAGAGTTGGGTCAGCCAATGCATGCGTTTGATTTGTCAAAGTTAACAGGTGATATTAAAGTCAGAATGGCAAAATCTGGTGAACAACTTGAATTATTGAATGAAACCACACTAAAGTTAAAAGAAGATACTTTAGTCATTGCTGATAGTGATTCAGTGCTTGCTATTGCAGGTGTTATGGGTGGTATGACTAGCTCTATTAAAAATAATTCTAGCAATATTTTATTAGAAAGTGCTTTTTTTGAGCCAGTATTTATTGCAGGAAAGGCCAGAAGTTATGGCTTACATACCGAGTCATCCTTGCGTTTTGAGCGTGGTGTGGATTTTAATATAACTGAGTTGGCAATGGATCGTACCACACAACTTATTGTTGAAATTTGTGGTGGTCAAGCAAGTAAAGTTAATGCTTGTATTGATAAGAACGCATTGCCAGAATTAAAGCCAATTACGATCAGCCAAGAAAAAATTAAAAAGATTTTAGGTCTTGAGTTAGATGCCAAATGGATTGAACAAAAATTTATTAATCTTGGATTTGAAATATCACAACAAACCAATAATTCATGGACCATTATCCCTCCAAGTTTTAGATTTGATATTCGCATTCCTGTTGATTTAATTGAAGAATTGGCAAGGCTATATGGCTATGATAAATTACCCGTTCAAAAACTGTCTTTAGAATCCAACATTAGTACCACTTCTGAGACTAATGTTGACCAGTATGATATTATGCAAAGCTTGGTTAATCGCGGTTATCAAGAAGTCATTACCTATAGTTTTATTTCTGAAAAGTATCAAAATTTAATCAGCCCAGATACAAAAAAAATCAGGCTTTCAAATCCAATTTCAGCTGATATGTCAATCATGCGCTCCTCACTTATATCAGGCTTATTACAAACAGTAGAATCTAACCAAAGGCGCGGACATACGGATGCTAGATTTTTTGAAATTGGTCTGTGTTTTGATGGTATTAAGACAGATAAACAATCTAATAAATTAGCCGCTATTGTCACAGGTAATCGCTTTGATGCACAGTGGTCGTCTGATTTACAGCCTTTAGATTTTTTTGACATTAAAGCTGATTTGGAATCATTACTGGCATTAACAAATGCTGAATTTTCCTTTGAAACAGCACAACACGCAGCTTTACAAAAAGGGCAAACAGCCAAAATTATATTAAATAGTGAGCAAGTAGGTTGGATAGGTGCGCTATCACCAATGGTGCAAAAACAATTATCATTATCTAAATGTTATCTGTTTGAAATTGACTTGGTCAGTATAAAATCTCGTAATATTGCTCAATATAAAGCACTTTCACCGTACCAACAATCTGGGCGTGATATTGCTTTGGTGCTTGATGAAGCTGTGCCTGTGGCTGAATTAATTCAAAGTGTTAAAGCCATGCAGCAGCAATATTTTGTTGATGTTAACTTGTTTGATGTTTACATAGGAGGAGTGGTTGAGTCAGGCAAAAAAAGTGTTGCACTTAGTTTAACTTATCAATCATTAGAAGGAACATTAACAGAGGCCCAACTTAATGCTAAAGTTGATGAAGTACTGGTGTTAATGCAAGCTCAATATTCAGCCATACTCAGATAATGTCAATTACTAAAAAAGATATTGCCAGTGCATTGGTAAAAAGTATGGACATAACCCATGTTCAAGCATTGGCAATTACGCATGATTTTTTTGATCAAATCAAACAAACTCTAGCCTCTGGAGAGTCAGTAAAGCTATCTAGTTTTGGTAACTTTGTTATTAGAGAGAAATCTTCCAGACCAGGCAGGAATCCTAAAACTGGCGAATTGGTTGAAATTTTAGCCAGGAAAGTAGTAGTATTTAAATCAGGATTAAAGCTTAAATCAGCTACTCAAAAAGGAGAATAATCGTAAACGTATCTTAAAAAGTGTAAGTTACAGTGCTAAAATTTTACCAATATTTTAGAATTGCTTGTTAATCTATAAGTGATATTTATAAACTATATGTCAATCACTTATAGCCGACATAAAACCTTTTAATACTGGCATTATCTTGTTAATAATTTCTTGATTTTTATCAGTATTGTTCACATGACCTTCGATAGTTTTTTTTGTCTCTTGCAAGGTTGTGTTGTAATCATCATCAAATTCAAAATTAATAAAATAAAAGCCTTTGACTTTATTTCTAACAGATCTAACTGATATAAAGTCAGTTTCCCAGGCGAGTTCTGCTTGATAGATAGCGTCTGAATTTGCTGTATATTTTTGTAGCAAAACAAGGGTTGAGCCAAAATGAAAAATAAAGTGACTTGCACTGCAATTTGATGCAGGCTTTGTATTTAACTCGCCACTTTGAAGTGCATTAGCAATTTGTTTAAGTTGAGGGTTGTTAAGTTGGATATATTTTGCATCTAAATATTCTTTAATATTATAATTAGGATAATTATTTTTTAAAAATTCAACAAGTCTTTTGAGCATGGTTATAACGCTTGGTTAAAATTCACTATTATAGTCAAATATAATAAGCAATTTTTGGTAAGCATACTATAAGCCAAATCTATCTTTATTATATCTAATGCTATAAATATCAAAAATACTAATTGCCATTGCAGCAATAATAGGACCAATAAACAAACCTAAAATACCAAATTGTATAATGCCAGATAGGGTAGATAATACCGTGATTAGAGTGTGGTCTAGTGTATTTGTACCATTGGATTTTTTAGATAAGAATTTGATGATGCTAGGTCGAGCTAAATTATCAACAATAAAACCAATTACAACAGCTCCAGAGAGTGCAACAATTAGCGCATCAGTGATTTGACCTTGGGCATATAAATACAAACTCAATGGTAGCCAAATAATTAAACCACCCAATAAGGGTATAAAACTAGCCATCGCCATCGCAATACCAAAATATAAAGCAGGTAATCCAATAATTATAATCGTGATTGAGAATATCATGCCTTGTAATAGTGCAATTAAAAACACACTACCTACTAGTGTAATGGATAAATTTTTAAATTGATTTAGTAAAATATTGTTTAAATGTGCTTCAAGTGGCGATAAGCTTTTTATACGTGTTACAATTTTTTTACCATCGATATAAAAGTAATAAAGTGTAAAAATAACAATGATTAAAAATAATATAAAATGTGACGATAGTGATACAATACTTTTAAGTATGACAATTGAGAAATCTTTAACACCAATGAACAAGGCTTCTAAATTGTTATTTAATGTACTGCTTAAAGTGTTTTTAATGAAGTCTGATAAGGGGAGTTTAGTAACAGTTTGATTTAAAATTTGAGTAATTTTATCAAAGTTTAAATCATGATTGATTGTTTGTATTAAAGTGGAAATTTCCAACGTGCTTATTAATAAAATATAACCTAGTGGTAAAATTAAAACAATCGTTACCAGTAGTGTTGTTAGTAATGCTGAGTTATTGGATGAGAATCTATTTTGTAATTGTTCATATTTTGAAAAAGTTGTAATAGCAATCATGAGTGATAAAAATAAGGCCGAGATAAAAGGGGTGAATAGCCAAATTAATCCGCCAATAGCCAAGAATAATAAGCTTAACATAAATCCATGTTCAAAAGGTTTTTGCGTATTAGTATTCATTGGTTCTCCATTTTAATAATAAAATAAGCCACTTGTTCGTAAGGGTGTGTAAATTTTATGACACTGATAACCGAGTTAAGATGATTATTTGTACATACCATTTCTACTTTGTATTTTTTTACAGTTTCAAGTTTATCCAAAGTGTCCAATCTCTGAGTTGGAATTTTTAATGAATCTAAATTGACCCATTCCAATCGTTTTTTAATCGCAATTTTAATAATCATCAACCCTATCATCGCCCGCTTTAAATATAGTATTTTTTACAACTTCTAGTTTTGTTTCAGGAATATAAAAACTGATTTGAAACATTAAAATTTACCTTTTAAATAGAGTAATCTTTGGTTTTCGACCATGAGCTCTATGGCGTATCTTAAAGTTATTCTGGATAGTTGCTTATAGTTTTCTTGCAAAAATAGCTGCATTGCTTGATGGTCTTTTTTGTACACTTCTCTGAGCATCCAACCAGTGGCTTTGTGAATTAAATCATGAGTATCAATCAATAAGGTTTTGGCAATTTTAAAAGTTGGCTTAAATTCACCTTGCTTAATAAACACAAAGGTAGCGACAATAGCAATGCGTTTTTTCCATAAATCATTAGATTTTGAAAACTCGAACAACAATGGTAATTGGTCTTGATGATGATAAATATAATCCCCCATAATATGAGGCGTGGTGGTATCAACTAAATCCCAATTATTAACTGAGTTGATATTTTTTAGATAATACTTAAAAACAGACGCCTCATCACCCGATTGATATTTATTCACTAATATAATCAAACCACAGTGGCGTATTTCATGAATGGGGTGGTGAATAAGTTTGTCTATTTCATCATAAACAATATCCTTAAAATACTGTTTAGCAACTTGCCTAATTTGAGGCATACGTACATTCATAAATTGATCAAACTCAGAATACTCACCCTTACCAGTTTTAAAAAACCACTCATTGGTTTGCCGTCTTTGCTCGGTTGTAAAATATTTTAGTTGCAAGATAATCTTATCACTGCTCATCAGTTATACTAATACTTTAATTTATTAGTGGACAATCATACATGCAAATAACCTACTTTGCTGGTGGATGTTTTTGGTGTGTTGAGGCAATTTTTCAGCGCATTGAAGGGGTTGTTAAGCTCACTTCTGGTTATTGTAATGGCAACACTGTTGACCCTACTTATCAAGATATTTGTACAGGTACAACTGGACATGCTGAGGTAGTTAAAGTTGAATTTTATGAGTTAAAAGTATCTTTCAAGACGTTACTAAACATTTTTTTTGAAATACATAATCCGACCACAAAAAATCAACAAGGTAATGACCGTGGCACGCAGTATCGTTCTGCCATTTTTTATACTAATGACGAGCAACAATCCCAAGCAATTGATATGGTTAATCAAATGAGTGATAAAATTGTAACGCAGATTATAAAACTAGATGTGTTTTATCCTGCTGAAAATTATCATCAAAACTATTTTAATAACAACTCATCACAACCTTATTGCCAAATGCTAATTGCACCAAAACTAAACAAGTACTTTAATCAATGAACGACCAAGAACTAATCAGATACGCTCGTCAGATACTTTTACCCCAGATTGGAGTAAAAGGGCAACAAACCCTTAAAAATTCTACTTTACTTTTAATTGGCATGGGCGGTTTGGGCTCACCCAGTGCTTTGTATTTAGCCTCTACCGGAATTGGGAATTTAATCATTGCTGATTTTGATGAAGTTGAATTGTCAAATCTACAACGGCAAATTATCCACTTTATAGATGATATTGGTAGAAAAAAAGTTGACTCTGCTAAAGATAAAATGCTTGCTATTAACCCTAATATCAAAGTCACGACGATTACAGCACTTCATCAAAATAATCTAAATGATTGGGTGGCTAAAGCTGATGTGGTTTTAGATGGCACTGATAATTTTGACACTCGTTTTAAAGTTAATAAGGCTTGTGTTATGCAAAAAATACCTCTAGTATCAGCAGCAGTTATCCGTTTTGAAGGACAATTATCTGTATTTAAAGGTTACGAGCAAACACAGCCCTGCTATCAATGTTTGTATTCAGTAAAGGGAAATTTTGATGAGAATTGTGTTGACAATGGTATATTGTCACCCGTTGCAGGTATAATGGGTTCGTTGCAAGCCTTGCAAGCCATTAAAGTCCTTTTAAATTTGGGCGAGAAATTAGTAGGAAAATTAATGCTAATTGATGCGTTAGATCTTTCTTTTAGAAAAATTAAAATAAATAAAGATGAATCTTGTAAAATCTGTGCTAACGGGGCGTAGCGCAGTCTGGTAGCGCATCACACTGGGGGTGTGGTGGTCACAGGTTCAAATCCTGTCGTCCCGACCAATTAAAAGCGATGTGAATAAAGTGTTTGGTTGGCGATTAACCTAAAATCATCATAGCTGACATATTTGCCACAATGCTTGATTTAGATGTGTTTATTAATTATGGCGATAACATAGCAACATGATTAATCACTGTGGCTTTTCGTATTCTATCTCTATACTAAGTTTATTTTTTTCTAAGTCTGCAAAAATTTTCTACTTTGTTCCAAAAATTAATAGGATTTTAAGAGTAGCATATTTTCAAATAGCAGTAATTCAAGCAATTGATAATTTTTGTATTACAGTAAAAGTGCGTGGAAAGACAATTGAATCATGTTATAAAAATATTTGAACTCAATGTAAGATTTTAAAAATAAAAAAATCTAGTTTCTATATATTTTTGTAATGAAATAAATTTAAAATATTTTAAAAAAATATGATGGGAAATAAAGTAAAAGAAGCAAAAAAATCTTAGAAACTATGCGTAGTGAGTGTCAATTGTAATAAATCATTCCATTCGATCGCTAAACACAGCGTCTAAAATTTAAGTATTAAGTTACTATCTTAACATTAAAAACTATGAAACCACAAAATCCATTCTCTATCTCACACCCACATAAGGTGAATTCTACAAGTTATTCCTGAGGAGTTTATGCAGTTGTGAGTGCAACTTTGAATAAAAGAAAAACGAGTAAGTTGATTAAGATTATTTTTTATGGTCTCCATGCTACAGGCAAGTTGGTGAATAAACTATATCAATAATTATTATATTTTAGTGATTGTAAATCAATATATCTTAGTAGTAAAACTTGATTTGTGGAATACTATTGAAGATAGAATTAGAATTTTTTGCTACCGCTTTTTAAGCTAAGCCAGAAGGTAACTTAATTGTATACGCCTTGGATGAAGTTAACAATGCACTTAAAAAAGGACAATATTTTTTTACCAATATTGAAGATTAGAGAATTTTATTGTATGGGTTCGATAGGAAAGAGTTGGCTGCAGCAGGGAATTTGATTCAGGGAAAGTGTAAGAAAATAGCGATTATTGGGTATGATAAATGGTTTAATAGTGTCAATGGTTTTTCAGATAGCACAAATACACTGTTAAGAAGAAGAAATATAAAATAATAGTCTTTGAACTTCATCAAACCACAGAATATTACTATTCATATTTTGTCTTTAGTATTGACTCAATATAAATCCTATACCCATAATTTACAACAACTTAATTCGATGGTAATTTTTTAAATTAAATATTAATAGATGTTTTTCCACAAGATAGTAAGCCAATGGTACTATACTATTTCTCAAACTTTGAAAGTTTTTAAGAAAAGGTTATTATTTAAGCAGGTTGATAATAGTGATAAATGTATTTATCATTTAAAAATATCTCTTAAATGGTAACAGATATTTAATAAAATAACCTTAACTGTTATGTTTGTTAAAGCGTATGAGGTATTGTCTGATGAATAGCAATCAAAAATAATAGACTCACTCAAGATTTTATTACAAGCAAATAATATGAAAACTTTTGGTATATGCAGTTCGTGTCGTTACAATAGTAAAAGATGGGGCTATTTTTGTAATTTTCTCCAACAGCCACTAATAAGTAATGATATACATCTCATATGCAAGAAATACGAAAGTGAGACTTTATCTTCATAGTGTCCATTTTTTGGTAAAGTATAATATTATACTTTGACTATTTTTAAATTCAACAGCTAAAGGTTGTTAATATTTGAGCGATAATTTATTCTTTATTTATATTTGTACGTTAAAATTGATTGTTTAAATTTTAAACATTATATTGCGAGGAAAATTATGTTCAATAAATCTCAAACGTTAGCTAAAGTAGATATTGAAATCCATCAGGCGATTACACAAGAAAAGGTTCGCCAAGAGGCACATATTGAGTTAATTGCTAGTGAAAACTACACCTCACCTGCAGTGATGGAGGCGCAAGGCTCGCAATTGACGAATAAGTATGCTGAGGGTTATCCTCGTAAGCGCTATTATGGTGGGTGTGAATATGTTGATACAGTTGAACAATTGGCGATTGATCGTGCTAAGGTATTATTTGGTGCAGATTATGCGAATGTTCAACCGCATTCTGGTTCTCAAGCGAATGCTGCGGTTTTTCAGGCATTGTTAGTACCTGGAGATACAATTTTAGGTATGAGTTTGGTGCATGGCGGGCATTTAACGCATGGTGCTGCACCTTCGTTTTCGGGTAAAAATTTTAATGCCATTCAGTACGGTTTGAACGAGAAAACAGGTGAGATTAATTATGAGCAAGTTGAAGCTTTGGTAAAGAAGCATAAGCCCAAAATGATTATTGCTGGTTTTTCAGCGTATTCACGTGTAGTTGATTGGCAATATTTTAGAGAAATTGCAGATACTGCTGGCGCTTATTTAATGGTTGATATGGCACATGTTGCGGGTTTGGTGGTAACGGGTGAGTATCCATCTCCAGTGGCAATTGCAGATGTGACTACAACAACTACGCATAAAACACTTCGTGGCCCTCGCGGTGGTTTAATTTTGGCTAAGGCCAATGAGGCAATTGAGAAGAAACTTAATTCTGCTATTTTCCCTGGTATTCAAGGTGGGCCACTGATGCATGTTATTGCTGCTAAAGCGGTGAGTTTTAAAGAGGCAATGAGTGATGAATATAAAGTTTATCAAAAGCAAGTAAAGATTAATGCACAAGTGATGGCTAATATATTTATTGAACGCGGTTTTGATGTGGTGTCTGGTGGTACGGATGACCATTTGTTTTTAGTAAGTTTTATTGACCAAAGGCTAACAGGTAAAGCAGTAGATGCTGCCTTAGATAGTGCGTATATTACAGTTAATATGAATGTTGTACCTAATGATCCACAGTCTCCTTTTGTAACTAGTGGTATTCGTGTGGGTACGCCAGCGGTGACAACGCGTGGTTTTAATGAAGCTGATTGTGCCGATTTAGCCATGTGGATGTGTGATATTTGTGCAGATTTAGAGAATGAGGCTATGATTGACCAGGTTAGAGAAAAAGTCACTAGTCTTTGTGTTAAGCACCCAGTTTATAATTAAATTAAGCCTATATGCGTTGTCCATTTTGTCAATCTGATGATACTAAAGTATTAGACACACGTTTAATTGATGATGGTTCTCAAGTGCGTCGTCGTCGTGAATGCGTTTCTTGTGGTGAGCGTTATTCAACGCGTGAGACGGTTGATCTTAATTTGCCACACTTGATTAAAAGTGACGATTCTAGAGAAGCGTTTAGTGAAGACAAGCTGCGTTCTGGCTTATTAAAAGCCTTAGAAAAACGCCCTGTTAAAACCTCGCAAATTGAAACCTCCATTGCACGCATTGAGCTAAAATTAATGACTCAAGCTGATCGTGAAGTGTCTTGTATTAAGATTGGCGAGTGGGTAATGGAAGAGCTTAAAGCGTTGGATAAGGTAGCATATATTCGTTTTATGTCAGTTTATCGTCAGTTTCAAGATATTGAGGCGTTTAAAAAAGAAATTGATAGATTAATGAGATAATTTATGCGTTTTTTAAGGTCTGTGTTTTTTATTATTAAGCGCTTGTGGTGAAAAACATTTAAGCTAATACTACCTCAAAGTGTTATTTTAGCGTTTGGCGATAGTTTAACTTTTGGTAAAGACGTTATTAAAAATAAAAGTTATCCTGTAGTTTTATCAAAATTAACCCGTTATAAGATTATTAATGCGGACATATCTGGCGAAACAACTAAGACGCTTTTATCAATTATTATTTGACAAGGGTGTGTTGGAACAATGACAAAAAACAAAAATTGAATTTGTCTTTTGTGAATGTGATTCTTCGCGTTATCAATGGGTAAGAGTACCTAGATTATAAATCTTGGAATACGCTAAAAGAGATTGTATTGTTACAAATTACGCCATCAAAATATACAATTTTTAAAGACCTGTCTACCTCTAAAATCAAAAATTTATCAGATATCAAATCAGAAAATAGGGCTAAGTGAGCTTAATCGTACTTTAGGTTGTTGATTGGTGGTGACCCTAGTATTTTCTGAGTCAGAGTAACTCATTAATAATGGTAGTGTTTTGTAAATCAACTTTAATGATGTATTTGTTAATGTGTTTGGTGGTTAAGATGAATGAAACTGTATCAGATTTGGTAGTCATGCTGGCAATTATGTCTAGTTTGCGGGATAGGGTTATTCCTAAAGATTAGGTTGTTTTTGGTGAAGTGGATTTAACAGGTGAAGTACTTCCAGTTAATAACAGTAGCGTTTTTGTCATTAATTGTGTCACTATTGCGCGTATCAATACCATCAGTTGTGTATTTATTATGAGTAAATTTCACAAAGCTATTTTTATTGACACTACTTGTTGATAGTGTGTAAGTTTTAGAGTTGCGTGTCAAATTTAGTGTTAGTGTACGCTTTCGCTATTAGCACCTTTTTTTAGTGATAATACTAATGCTAGAGTTATATAAAATAGAACTAGAGTCTTTGATGATTTTAATCTTAATATTGTTTAAGCGTAATACTTGTTGATCCGTATTTCACTGCGTCATTTATTAATGCAGTGCTTTAATACTCACAATCAACAAAAAAACTAAAGTATGGACTGAATAGTCTACGCATAAAGATAGTAGGCGCACTACTTGGTGTAAACCAACGCTTGGTATAGTTATTAGAAATGTCTGTTGCTTTAATATTACTTGCATTAAAGTAAGTGTCGAAGAAATCGAACTAATAACTTGGCTGTCAGTATGATATTCGGTGTTAAGATAAATAGGAATAGATCTTAAAACTATATTTGCATTAAGACTAGCGGTAAACATTATATTATGGGTAAGATTTTTACCTACTTCCATATAACTAAAAAAGTGCAAATTTAAATATGCTTAAATATGCTTAAATATCTGAGTTCTGATAAAATCATCTAAGCTTTTAATTTTATTAAACAAGGAGTTCGTAAAAATGAGCCAAGTTTATAACTTTAGTGCTGGCCCTGCTATGTTGCCAACACAGGTACTAAAACAAATGCAAGATGAGTTATTAGAATATGGCAATACTAAAGCATCAGTGATGGAAATTTCGCATCGTGATCCTTATTTTATAGCAATGGCGCAAAAATTAGAACAAGATTTAAGAGACTTAATGGGCATTCCCAACCATTATAAAGTTTTGTTTTTGCAAGGTGGTGCATCGGCTCAATTTTCAATGGTACCGATTAATTTACTTCAGGGAAAAACTAAGGCTAATTATGCACATACTGGTCATTGGTCTAAAAAGGCAATTACTGAAGGTAAGCGTTATTGCGAGGTAAATATTTGCACCGATAGTTCAGACAATAAATACACCGATATCGATGTCTTTGAAAATTGGAATATTGATCCTGATGGCGCTTATTTGCACTATACACCTAATGAAACCATTGCAGGTTTAGAGTTTGACTATGTGCCAGAGGTAGACATGCCGCTTGTGGCTGATATGTCATCAAGTATTTTGTCGCGTGAGGTTGATGTGTCAAAGTATGGTGTTATTTATGCAAGTGCGCAAAAAAATATTGGTATTGCAGGACTTACCATTGTAATTGTTAGAGAGAATTTGATGGGTAATGTGCTGGCTAATCAACCTGTATTGTTTGACTATACAACTCAAGCGAATAATGATTCGATGTATAACACACCGTCAACGTATTCTTGGTACGCGGCTTCTCGCGTGTTTGAATGGCTTAAACAACAAGGCGGATTGAGCGCTATGGCCAAGATTAACCAAACTAAGGCAAAAACCCTTTATGATGCTATTAATGGTTCTGATTTTTATTCAAATCCTGTAGCAATAAAATATCGTTCTTGGATGAATGTGCCATTTTTGCTAGCTGATGAAAGCCTCAATGGCTTTTTTTTGGAAAAAGCAATTGCTAATAATTTAATCACCTTAAAAGGCCATCGTAGTGTAGGTGGTATGCGTGCTAGTATTTATAATGCTATGCCACAAGATGGGATTAATGAATTGGTGAATTTTATGAAAGTATTTGAAAAGGAAAATACCTAATGATTAAGATTCTTACGCTTAATAACATTTCACTAATTGGCTTGGAAAAATTACCAAGGAAGGATTATGAAATTGCTGCAGAAATGAGTAATCCTGATGCAATTTTAGTGCGTAGTGCAAAAATGCATGATATAGAAATTAATGACAACCTTAAAGCTGTTGGTCGTGCTGGTGCAGGCGTTAATAACATTCCACTGGATAAAATGAGCGACAAGGGTGTGGTGGTTTTTAATGCACCGGGTGCGAATGCTAATGCAGTAAAAGAATTGGTCATTAGTTCTATGCTTTTGGCAAGTCGTAATATTTGCCAAGCTTGGAATTATGTTAACAGTTTGCCACTTGATAATTTAAAAACTGCTATTGAAGAAGGCAAGAAAAATTATACTGGCTCTGAATTACCAGGTAAAACTTTAGGGATTGTTGGTTTGGGTTCGATTGGCGTACAAATTGCTAATGCAGCATATGCTTTGGGGATGGACGTTATTGGTTTTGATCCAAATATAACTATTAAAAGTGCATGGAAGTTATCTGCAGGTGTAGAGCAAGTGTTAAGTGTTGATGAGTTGTTTTTACGCAGTGATTTTGTTTCATTCCACATACCATTACTTGAAGGTACTAAAAACTTATTAAATAAAGAGCGTATCGCTTTATTGCCAAAAGATGCAACAATTCTTAATTTTGCCCGTGATGGTATTGTTGATGAGGAGGCTTTAATGATTGTACTTGATAGTGGTAAAGTTAAGTATTACGTGACTGATTTTCCGATTGATGATAAAAAAAATCATGACAGAGTGATTGCCTTGCCACACCTAGGTGCGTCAACAGTAGAGGCTGAAGATAACTGTGCTATTATGGTAATAAATCAAGTAAGAGATTATTTGGAAAATGGTAATATTCTCAACTCGGTGAATTTTCCAGAAGCGTCAATGCCAAGAGCAGGCAAGGAACGACTGGCTATTACCCATAAAAATATTCCTAATATGGTGGGTCAAATCTCAACAACCATTGCAGATTCTGGTGCTAATATTGTTGATATGCTTAACAAATCGAAAGGTGATATTGCTTATACTTTGGTTGATTTGGAGCATGAAATTTCACCTTCGGTTTTTAATAATTTAAAACAAGTAAAAGATATATTGACTGTTAGGGGTCTTTAAGAGATAAAGTATGAGTAAAAAAACACTGTTAGAATTGCGCGATGGGATTGATGCATTGGATAAAAAAATCCAATTACTAATTGGTAATCGTGCGCAATTAGCTTCTGAGGTTGCACAAGTGAAAAAAGACTCAGACGATAATAGTGTTTTTTATCGACCTGAGCGTGAGGCACAAGTGCTACGTTCAATTATTAAAAGAAATGACAGCTTATTAAAAGATAAAGACATGGCGTATATTTTTCGCCAAATTATGTCAGCTTGTCTTGCACTTGAGCAGCCATTAAGTATTGCTTATTTAGGTCCTGAAGGCACTTTTACACAAGAGGCAGCACTTAAATATTTTGGGCATAGTGTATCCACACTTGATTGTGCAAGTATTGATGAGATTTTTCATCAAGTTGAAAAGGGTGATGCACATTATGGCGTTGTGCCTATTGAGAATTCATCTAATGGTGTGATTGGTGCTACGGTTGATATGCTTTATTCTCAAAATTTGAAAATTTGTGGCGAGGTAGAAATTTCAATTCAGCATCAATTAATGAGTGCAAATCAATCACAAGAGATTAAAGTTATTTATGCTCACTCTCAAGCATTAGATCAATGTCAGCGTTGGTTAAGTAATCACTATCTAAACACAGAGTTAAAGTCAGTGGCATCAAATGCATTGGCTGCGCGTATTGTTAAAGATGAAGTCGGTGCTGCAGCTATTGCTTCAGAAGCGGCATTAAGTTTATATGGGTTAGAAAGAATTGCTAAAAATATTGAAGATAAGGTTGGCAATGTTACTCGCTTTTTAATTCTTGGCAAAGATGGTGTTCCTGCTTCTGGTGAAGATAAAACTTCGCTTTTGGTTGTGACCAAGTATGAATCTGGCGCGCTTTTTGATTTATTAGAGCCATTTAAACAGCAAGATATTAATATAATACAACTGGCAAAACACCCCATGCCTGGTGTTAAGTGGGAGTATCTATTTTTAATTGATATTGAAGGGCATAAAGACGATAAAAAAGTAAAACTAGCATTAGCAGAAGTTGCTAGTAGAGTACTTAAAGTTAGTGTACTTGGCTCGTATCCTGTTGCTGTTTTATAAGGTGATTTTTCGTATTAATCGTTATGAAAATATTGATTTTTAAAGGAATGGCTTTTTCTTTTATACATTTACAAAACTCTTTTTTATTTGAAGAATTTTTACTATGAGTGTTTGCTTGGCAATAAAGTCTTTAAGACCTTATCAAGGTGGTAAGCCCATTTCTGAGTTGCGTCGTGAACTGGAGCTGGAACATATTATTAAGCTTGCTAGTAATGAAAATCCATTGGGTATCGGGCCTAGAGTTCAAAAAGCCATACAAAAAGCCATCACCGAGGTTAGTAGATATCCTGATAACAATGGCTTTGAACTAAAACAAGCAATTAGTGAGCATTTGAATGTTGATACTAATTGCATTACATTAGGTAATGGCTCAAATAATATTTTAGAATTGGTTGCTAGGATTTATGTTTGTGATGCTGATGACGAAGTGGTGTTTTCAGAATATGCGTTTATGGTTTACTCTTTGGTGACTCAAGCGCTTGGTGCAAAGGCAGTGGTGACAAAATCTAAGAATTTTGGGCATGATTTAGACGCAATGCTTGTGGCAATTAGTGATAAAACCAAACTTATTTTCATTGCCAATCCAAACAATCCAACAGGCACGCTTTTAAGCGATGAGAGCATTCATCAGTTTTTAAAAAAAGTGTCAAAATCAGCTGTTGTGGTGTTAGACCAGGCTTATTTTGAATATTTAAATGTTGAGGATAGAATGATTGTATGGCTAAAAGAATTTGATAATTTAATCATTACCCGCACTTTTTCTAAAGCTTATGCTTTAGCAGGATTGAGAGTGGGCTATAGCGTATCAAGCGCCAAGATAGCTGATTATTTAAACCGTATTCGCCAGCCATTTAATGTTAATCATATTGCGCAAACAGCTGCTATATCAGCATTAGCTGACGATTCTTTTTTAACAAAGTCAGTACTCGCTAATAAAAATGGATTAATTCAATTATCAAAAGGGCTTGATGAATTAAAACTTTCTTATATTAAATCTTTTGCAAATTTTATTGCACTAAAGGTTGATAATGCAACCGACACTTATCAAAAGTTACTGATAAAGGGCTTTATTGTACGACCAGTGGAAATGGGGAATTATTTAAGAGTGTCTGTTGGTACGTTAAAAGAAAATAATGATTTTTTAAAGGCATTAAAATCAATCTTATGATAGATAAAATTTGCATTATTGGAGTTGGGTTAATTGGTGGTTCTTTTGCAGCTGGATTAAAACGAGTTAATCAAGTTAAAACTATTATTGGTTTTTCTAGGCAGGAGTCACATCTAAAGAAAGCACAAGAAATGGACATTATTGATGCGTATAGTTTAGATATTGCTCAAGCTTTAAAACAAGTGCAAATGGTTATTATTGCAACGCCAGTGAATAGCTTTCAAGCTATTTTAGAATTGATTAAGCCTCATATTGATGAATCGGTTATTATTTCTGATGTTGGTAGTACCAAGGGTAGTGTGATAAAAATTGCTAAATTGGTATTTTCTCAAATGCCAGCCAGGTTTATCCCAGCTCACCCAATTGCTGGCAAGGAAAAAAGCGGTATTGAGGCAGTTGATGCTCAATTATTTAACCATAAACGTGTTATTTTAACGCCAGAAGAAAATGCAGATGCTCAAGCAGTGGATATATTAAGTAGTCTATGGCGTTCGCTCGGTGCTAAAGTAGAAATTATGAGTGATACAAAGCATGATAATTTACTGGCCATGACCTCTCATTTGCCACATATGTTGGTGTATGGGTTGATGGATTATTTAATCAGCAACAATCCAAATGCTTGTCGTTATGCGGCAGGAGGGTTTAAGGATTTTTCACGTATTGCCTCATCAGATGCACTTATGTGGCGTGATATTTGCATTAATAATTCTAAGGAAATTGTAAAGCACATTGAAGGCTATCAACAAACGTTAGAAAAAATATCAAACTTGATTAAAAATAATCAAGTACAAGCACTGGAAAAGCTTTTTCAAGAGGCTAAATCTGCACGAGATAACTGGTTGGATAGTTAAAAAAATATGAGTAAATTTGTTGTAAAGCCAACCAATTCATTGTCTGGTTGTTTAAAAGTTCCTGGTGATAAATCAATTTCCCATCGAAGCATTATGCTAGGTTCTTTAGCTAATGGTGTTACTAAAATTAGTGGTTTTTTAGAAGGAGAAGACACATTATCAACGTTAAAAGCCTTTCAAGACATGGGGGTTAAAATTGAGTACAATGGTGACAATGTTACTATTTATGGTGTTGGCCTTAATGGGTTAAAGAAACCTTTGACGCCACTTGATTTAGGTAATTCTGGCACTTCCATTCGTTTAATATCTGGCATATTAGCGGCGCAAAAATTTGATAGTGAATTGTGCGGAGACGAGTCACTTTCAAAACGTCCGATGGGTAGGGTTATTAATCCTTTAACCAAAATGGGTGCGATGATTGAAAGTAATAATGGCAAATTACCACTTAAAATTAAGGGCGGACAAGCGTTAAATGGTATTCATTATGATTTGCTAGTGGCTTCAGCTCAAGTAAAATCTTGTGTGCTTTTAGCAGGTTTATATGCAAAAGGCGAAACTTGCATTAAAGAATTAGCACCCACACGAGATCATACTGAGCGCATGTTAAAAGGTTTTGGTTACAAGATAGATGTTAATAAAAATAAAATATGTTTAATAGGTGGTACCCAGTTAAACGCTTTTGCAATACAAGTGCCAAGTGATATATCTTCAGCTGCATTTTTTATGGTGGCAGCATCAATCGCACCAAAAGCAGATATAACCCTTACTGGTGTTAATATTAACCCAACACGAATAGGTGTTATTGATATTTTGAAGTTAATGGGTGCTAATTTAAGCTTATCAAATGAGCGTGAAATTGGTGGAGAGTTGTTAGCTGATATTCGTATTCAATCAGAGCAGCTAAAAGGTATTCGCATCCCTGAGGAATTAGTGTCACTAGCCATTGATGAACTCCCTGTTATTTTTATTGCAGCAAGCTGCGCCAAGGGCGAAACCATACTGACTGACGCTAAAGAATTAAGAGTTAAGGAATCTGACCGTATTCAAGTGATGGCAGACGGTTTAAGCATTCTTGGTATCAAAAACGAAGTGCTTGAAGATGGCATTAAGATTCAAGGTGGGGTTTTTTCAAAACCAGGCATTGTGATTGAATCTCATCATGACCACCGCATTTCTATGTCATTTGCCATTGCCTCTTTAAGATGCCAGTACATTATTGAAATTGAAGATGTAGATAATGTTAAAACTTCATTTCCTAATTTTGTTGAGCTTGCAAACCAAATAGGAATGAATATTAATTTAGTTAATTCATAAAGTACTATCAATATACTCATCTTTTGTTTTTGCTTATTATGTCGTATTTTGATTGTATTAGATTTTGTTGCCAGGCTATGTCATCTTGTTTTTGTCGCAAAGTTGTTTACATCGATATTGATTATTTTACATTGTTTAGTTAGCATCCTTCAAAATCACTATCAGACGCAACTAATAAAGAAATTAGTAAGATTTTATGCACGAACACTAAAATAAATAACACAGTTTGGAGTGGAGTACTTGGTAAAAAGGTTTATATGAAGGGACTAATCAATATACAAATTTGTAAAAATCATTGAAAGAAATCCGTAAATTAACACGATAGTTGAAGGTAATAGGATGGTTCAATTGGTGTGCAAATGATGATGTAATGATTAAATCAACTTATCATATGTGTAATTAAGATTTAAGCATCAAGATTTTATCATTTTTTGATATTAATGTAGGTGTAGTTAATTCATTTTTAGCAAGTGTTGAAAGGATAATGAAACTAGAAAAGTATATCTGGCTCCATTTTTTGAATGATGGTTTAAGGGTGCTTAAGAACTTCTTAAAGTGTTCTAGAAGATTTTAATGAATTTGTGAAAGAGATAAGCTAGCTCAGCAAGTAATGCCAAAAAGTATCAACGCCAGATTTTATTAAAGATTAATAACCACCTTTACGTTTAGTTTCAGGTAATCCAGCAATTTTACCCGCTTGCTTGGCAGGGCCTTTTGGAAATAATGTATATAACTCTTTAGTTTTTAACTTGCCTTTCCAGTTATCTTTTAAGCCTTTAACTATATTACGCTCGTTAGGCTGGTTGGCATTATTATTGATGTATTCATTACGTAAAAAATTAATTAATTTAAAGCTATCATCTGTTAAGTTGACACCTTCTTCTTCTGCCAACTCACGAGCAATGTCTTCGTTCCACTCATTAAGATCTTTTAGGTAACCATGGTCATCTCTTTCTAAATTAGCTAATGCCATTTCTTTCTCCATAAATTAAAAAGTAATTATTATATAATAATTACTTTTTGAATTCGCTTATTTTTATTATGACAATTGAAAACGCTTCACATTTTTTTGCATGGGATGTTTCTTCATTCTTGGCTTTATTTCTAGCATTGGCTTTTTTTATTGTGACTATTGATCAATTATTTTTTAATCACATACAAACACCAGTTACAAATAGAGCGCAAAAATCAATTTTTTTGAGGTTTCTTTATTTTTCTTTATTTCTGCGTTTTAATAAATCTGAAAAGTATCTAAATCGCCCTAAAATAGTACAGTGGTCAGCTGAATTTTTCCCAGTATTGTTATTGGTATTTTTGTTTCGAGGTTTTATTATTGAGCCTTTTAGAATTCCTTCAAATTCAATGATGCCAACCTTATTAACAGGAGATTTTATTTTGGTATCAAAGTTTGATTATGGCGTTAGTATTCCAATTTTAAATAAAAAAATAATCGAGTTTTCAAAGCCTAAAAGGGGTGATGTTGTTGTATTTAGGTATCCTAATTATGAAAAAAATTCAAAATATCAGGGTGCTGATTTTATTAAGCGTGTCATTGGTATTCCAGGTGATAAAATAATTTACCGTGCAGATAGCTTGTATGTGAATGATGTAAAAATTGACAATAAAAATATTGGTACATATCGAGGTATTGAGTCTGGTTCAACCATGACTGGCTTTAAGCATAAGCGTGAATTATTAGACAACAATCCGCATGATATTTTACTAAACCCAAATTACCACTCTAAAGATGTCAGGTTAACTGTACCAGAAGGGCATTACTTTGTGATGGGTGATAATCGCGCTCGTAGCAGTGATTCTCGTTTTTGGGGTTTTGTACCAGAATCATATATTTTTGGCAAAGCATTTGGCATTTGGATGCATTGGGATGAATCTTTAAAGCTTGATAGAATCGGTAGTTTTGATTAGTTAATGTGATTTAGAATATTATCTAATTCATCTATTGATTACCGTTTGATTTAATTTCAGTTTTTGAAGCCATATTTTACTTAGAGGTTGCTGCTTTTGTTAGTAATAAAAAGATCGAGCATGATCTATTTATATCATCAAGGATTCGTATTGAATATTTTCAATCAGGTCAATAGTAAACGAATGATAACGGAAGCTTCATTTAAACCGGAAATTTTTGCGGCTTCGACAACAGCCTAATTTTTGCGTACAGCCAATGGCTGAATGACATCTTGTGAAATAATAAAATTAGCCAATTCATTTTTAGCGTGTCGTGGTTAATGTCGTTTCTAGGTTGTAATTTTCCTCGTTGCAACCAATAAACATTTAATATTTTTTAAGTTATTTTCAAAATCAGTTTACTCTCCTATAGAAGGCACTTATCTTAATAATATATTCAAAACTTGTCTAATAGCAACTCGTATAGAAGAGTGATAAGGTTGTATTTATCAACAACAACCTATCGTTACATTGCCTTGAAGAAGTAATACAACAGTTGCCCCTTCTTTATAGCTTTTAATACTGTAATTAACAGCTGTTATTGTCTTCCAAACAATCGACTTTTTTGTTTGTAACGGAAGAGTAATTGTTATTATTGATTGTTTAAAATCGTTAAAGCTTTTAATAAATTTGTAGCTTCATGCACAAAATAATCTTTTTTCAATTTTTCAATGATTGTTTTGTTTTGTTTTTCTTTATTCTTTTTTTGGGTGCTTAATATTTCCTCAGGGGATAATTCAGAAGGATTTTCAGCCTCTAAATGACCATTAAGGTCTTTTTCCTTGATCTCAACCACTGATTTTTCTGCTTCATTTTCTAGACTAATGTTTTTTAGTTTAATGTCAGGCACAATACCTTTAGCTTGAATAGAGCGTCCATTTGGCGTGTAATATCTGGCAGTTGTGAGTTTAAGTCCATAACCCTTTTGAAGTTCAAGAATAGTTTGTACTGAACCTTTTCCAAACGAAGTACTGCCCATGATAATAGCACGTTTATGATCTTGCAATGCGCCTGCAACAATTTCTGATGCAGAAACTGAGCCTTCATTGATTAGCACAACAATAGGCAATCCTTGCATGATGTCACCTGGTTTTGTTTTAAATTTGAGGTTTGAACTTGGAATTCTGCCTTTAGTATAAACCACCAGTCCCTTCTTATCAAGAAATAAATTTGATACATCAACTGCACCATTCAAAACACCGCCTGGATTGTTTCTTAAATCAAGAATTAATGAACTAAGTTGGGCATTGTTTTCTTTAACTAAGTCATTAAAAGTCTGTTTGAGTAGTTTCGCTGTTGGGTTTTGAAAACTAGAGATGCGTATATAACCAATATTTTTTTCCAATAAATAGCCTTTAACTGAGATAATAGTAATTATTTCTCTAGTAATATTAACAACAAATGGTTTCTTATTTTTACGCACAATAGTAATTTTGATGTCAGTACCCGCTTTGCCACGCATTAACCCAACACCATCCTCCAAAGTCATACCACGTACTGGCTTATCACCAATTTTGACAATTAAATCACCTGTTTGGATGCCGGCTTTATAAGCCGGCGTATCGTCAATAGGAGAAATAACTTGAATGGTCTTATTTTTCATACCAATAATAATACCAAGACCACCAAATTTTCCTAAGGCGTTTTCAAGTAGGTTTTTTTGTTCTTCAGGTTCAAGATAGTCTGAATGTGGGTCTAATCCATTGACCATACCTTTTATGGCATGGTTAAATAATTTTTTATTATCAACATCATCAACGTATAGCTGTTTAATATTACTAAAAACAGCAGTAAACGTCTTTAGGTCTTTAAAGAAAGCTTCTATTTTTTGTTTTTCAACATCATTTTTAGCTAATACTGGTGCACAAATGCCAAAAAATGTACAAAAAAGAGTTAAAAATAGTGAATATTTAAAAAAGTTTAAGAAAGTCATAGATATAATCATCTGCTTATAGAAAGTTTAAATATAATACTGTGAAATCAATATTATTAATAATTAATTTTACTTGGTTTTGTTTTTAACAAATGGAGAAAAAATGAAAAGATTAAATGTAATTTTGTTAGCTTTAATGATGTTTACCTCATTAACTTCTTTTGCGGAAAAAGTAGCACAAGATAATAGTCCAGTTCAGGCAATACAAACAGCAATTATAAAGCTTAATCAGTTAACAACGGTAGCGTATTCGCCAAAAATGCTTAATTTTTTTGTCGAAAAAGAAATTGCACCATTGTTTGACTTTAAACACATTGCCAGTGAGGTTTTATTGGTGACCAATAATCGCTTGGATGAAGAAGAGACCAGGTTTTTTGTCAATAGGATAAAAAACAATATGATGTCAACTTTATTAACAAGATTATCCCAAATAAATTCTACCTCGTTTCAATTTATATCTGCTAGGCTAATGATGGGTGGTTCAATTTCAGTACAACTTAAAGTTAATAGATATGCTTCATTTGGTGATATTTATCTTGATTTGTTATTCCATCAAAACGAAAATAAGCAATGGCAAGTTTTTGATATTGTGCTTAATAATGGCAGCCTAATCAACTATTATCAAAAGATGGTATTAATCAAAGTTAGGCGATATGGTATTTATGGCATGTTAGGTAGACTTTAATTAATTTTTAAGAAATAGAGAGTTAATTATGAGTGAAATAGCATTACTAGAAAAAGGAGAAGATATTGAAAAAGCAACAAGAGCTTTAAAGGCAATGGCACACCCACTACGTTTAAAGATTTTATGTGCACTAAAGAATGACGAATTGCCCGTATTAGAAATTGTAAAAAAAGTAGGCTCTTCACAATCTAATATTTCACAACATATTGACATTCTTAGAACTAAAAATATTGTCGAATCTCGGCGTGATGGTAATAAAATACTGTGTAGGGTTAAAGATGCAAAAGTTTTAAAATTGATGTCCAATATACAAGCAGTATTCTGCTCTGAGTAGAGTTAATTTTAACAAACTTTTATCTATGCGCTCGTAGCTCAGCTGGATAGAGTGTTAGCCTCCGAAGCTAAATGTCGGGTGTTCGAATCACCTCGAGCGCACCATTAGGAGTATTAAGCATGACTTACCCAGTTATTAATCCAATTGCACTAGATTTAGGTTTTGTACAAATATATTGGTATGGATTGATGTATTTAATGGCTTTTTTTACAGCTTACTTATTAGCAAGTTATCGTATTAAGCAACTCAACAACTGGAATGCACAACAAGTTGAAGATTTAATTTTTTATGGTGCAATTGGTGTGGTTACTGGTGGTCGTTTGGGCTACATGTTGTGTTACAATTTACCAAATTTTTTATCCGACCCCTTGTTAATTTTTTCTATTCAGAATGGTGGCATGTCTTTTCATGGTGGTTTTTTGGGCGTGTTATTGGCAATGATTTTATTTAATCGAAAATATAACAAAGCTTTTTTTACCACAATGGATTTTGTTGCACCACTTGTGCCATTAGGATTAGGCTTTGGTAGAATAGGTAATTTTATTAATAGCGAACTTTGGGGCAAAACAACGATTAGTCCATTTGGTATGTACATTGAACAACAAGGTGTGAGTCGATATCCATCACAATTACTTGAAGCATTTTTAGAGGGTTTAATTTTATTTATTATTCTTTGGGTATTTAGTAATAAATTGTATCCATCTATGTCAATTTCAGCATTATTTTTGATTTTCTATGGGTTGTTTAGATTTATAATTGAGTTTGTTAGAGTGCCAGATGCGCAGTTAGGTTATTTGGCTTTTGGTTGGCTTACCATGGGACAATTATTAAGTCTACCAATGGTAGCACTTGGCATTATGCTATTGAGAAAAGCATATCTTAAAAAGGAAACAATGTGAAACAATACTTAGATTTTTTAAGGCTGGTTAAAAATACTGGCACCAATAAAACCGATAGAACAGGCATAGGAACAACCAGCTTGTTTGGATACCAAATGCGTTTTGATTTATCTGATGGATTTCCACTTATAACCACCAAACGTGTACACTTACCTTCAGTTGTGCACGAGTTGTTGTGGTTTCTTAGCGGTGCTACTAATATTAAATACTTACAAGAAAATGGTGTGCGAATTTGGAATGAATGGGCAGATAAAAACGGGGATTTAGGCCCAATTTATGGTGTACAGTGGCGAAATTGGCAAAATGTTAGAGGTGAAAGTATTGACCAAATTATGCAAGTGATAGAGCAAATTAAGAATACGCCAGATTCTCGTAGAATTATTGTTTCAGCTTGGAATGTTGGTGAATTGGAAAATATGGCATTACCACCTTGTCATGCATTTTTTCAGTTTTACGTTGCGCTTGGGAAGCTATCTTGTCAGTTGTATCAAAGAAGTGCAGATGTTTTCCTTGGTGTACCATTTAATATTGCTTCATATGCATTACTAACCCACATGATGGCGCAACAGTGTGATTTGGAAGTGGGTGATTTTATTTGGAGTGGCGGTGATTGTCATATTTATTCCAATCATACTAAACAAGTAGAAATACAATTAGCTCGCACTCCAAAAACACTAGCAACACTTAAAATCAATAACAAGCCTGACAGTATTTTTGATTACAATTTTGAGGATTTTGAGTTTATAAATTACGTGTTTGATGCATACATTAAAGCGACAGTTGCAATTTAAATTATTTCTAAATATTCACTGTAATATCTTGAGCGTAAAACTTATCTTATAAATAACACTGAAAGTTTAGTTGGTGTTTGTATTCCCTGAAGTGATGTAAGTCATAATACCGTGGAAGTGATAAGCCTTAAAAAGCATCTTTTCTGATAATTTCTTTATCTTGTTTTTTTAAAAACATAATGGCTAGCTTATAAGTAAGTTTTAAATCTTCATTCCATTTTTTAGGGGTGGTTCATTTATCTGATGGAATAATAATTTTAGTGTCTGATAGAGTATTGAGTTATACCATTTGCATGGTTTTTAATAAGGCTTTGGTTTGTTCTATCTGCATGAGCGTTTGATAAAAGGTGTTGCATTCTTAACAATTAGGCTCTTCAAAAAACAACTAAATAGTTTTGTATATGCAAGGTTTTTCTACGAGATAGCATATGTGGTTCTGTTTTTAATAATGAATTTTTGTTTAGGTTATCCGTTTTATCTTTTTTTTAAGGTTATTAGTATAATTGTAAAAACCTTGATTTAAATTTTCAACTGATTGATAGCCATTGAATTTAAGTACGTTGATTGGAGGTGAATTGTACTTTCATCAAAGCTGAAAATTATTTTTCCATCAATTCTTTACCTTGACAATTAGTCAAAAATGTCAAAATATTTTTGTAGTTTTTAGACTATAAAGAAGTATTGTGAAAATTATCTTCAATAAATTTAGTGTAATAAGGGCAGCTATTTTGATAAAAGTAAATCATCATATATTTGTTATTGTTTGCTACCTACTTTTCAAACCTTCAGAAAAATCTACAAAAGAAGCTTTAAACCAATTAGGCATCTCGTGAACGATTTTGACACCTAAAGATTTAATTGCAATAGATTAAAATGAAAGAAGTAAAGAAAATAATATATTAAAGCACGCACAATTTATTTTTAGAAGTTGTTAATTAATTGTAGTACAAAAATATTTTTAGTGTAAGTTAAATGCTTGTGATGTCTTTGTGAGGAATAAACAACCCACAGCCTAATAATCGATAATCACCAAGACCTTTTTCTTGTAATAATACTGATTCATCTTTTTTTAAATCAGCTATCATTAGTGAACGAGTGTGAATAATGTGAGTGTCGGTTTTAATGTTCTTTTCAAGACCAACCATCATTTTTTTAACAGAAATACCAAGTATTTTTAATTGTTCAAAAGTCACCTGTAAGAAATCGTCTTCACTCATTGCTTCATTACAAGCAATATTTTTTGAAAACAGTACAGGCATGTCACTGAGTAATTTTGGTTTCAAAGATTTGATAATTTTTATTTGATATTTGCCTAAATCTAGTGTTTTTCCAAGTAATTGCTGGGTTTCATAAAGTTTGTCTTTTGGCACTCTAATGGTTAGTTTTGAGCGTTTGGAAGGATAATAAAACCCATCTTTGTGATTTTGTGTCCAGCCATTACCATCTGCCACACTAATATTAAATATACCAGCATCCACCTCATCAAGCCATGGTAAGTGTTTAAGTAGTGTTTGTGCTAGTAAAAAGCTATGATTAATAGGTAAAATCTTAGCAAAGATATTAAACACCGCATCTTGTATGGTTTCAGGCAGCGTAAAATGTTCCTTTTTAGTGTCTTCTTGCCAAAACATAAAAAAATACTTAAGTTGTAATAAGAAAAAACATATTATAAACGAATTGCTCGTTTACAAAACCTGATACAAAGTAATGAAAAAATTACAAAAAAAAATTAATTATCAATTTAAAGATTTGTCTTTGTTAAAACTTGCCTTAACACATTGTTCCATGGGAAAAAACAATAATGAACGTTTAGAATTTTTAGGTGATAGTATTTTAGGTGTGATAATCTCAAAAGAGCTTTATCAGCGTTTTCCAAATATTGATGAAGGTAAACTCTCCCGATTAAGATCACACTTAGTTAGAGATCAAACCTTGACACAGTTAAGTGCTGGATTAGAATTATCAAACAGTTTAATTTTAGGCTTTGGTGAATTGAAAAGCGGTGGTTACAGACGAGAATCTATTCAAGCAGATGCTATTGAGGCAATATTTGGTGCGGTGTTATTAGATTCTAATTTTGAGACCACGAGTACAGTTGTTTTAGATCTTTTTGAGATGTTATTAAACAATATTAGTCCAGATGATTCGCTAAAGGATCCAAAGACACAATTACAAGAATACTTGCAAAAATATGGTAATGTTTTGCCAAAATATGAACTCACTGATACAATAGGCAAAGATCATAATGCAATATTTACAATAAATTGCCTTTTAAAGGACCAAAACTTGCAAGTTAGTCAATCTGCCAAAAGCATTAAAAAAGCGGAACAATCTTGTGCACAAACCTTATTAAAAAAATTAAAAGAATCATGAATCCTAAACAATTTAAAATAAGCAATAAAACCACTAAGTTAAATTTTAAGTCAGGTTTTATTGCAGTTGTTGGACGACCTAATGTTGGTAAATCTACGCTTGTTAATGAATTAATTGGGCAGAAATTATCCATCACTTCGCATCGTCCACAAACTACGCGTCACCGCATCCATGTCATTGACACAACTGATGATTATCAAATGGTATTTGTAGATACGCCAGGCATTCATATGGGTAATTGCAAAGCTATTAATTCTTATATGAACAAAGCGGCCAGTTCAACCATAGCAAATGTGGATGTTATTTTGTGGCTGACAGAGGTGGGTAAATGGACCAAAGAGGATTCAAGGGTTTTAGAACATATTACTCGAATAAAGACGCCCGTTATTTTATGTATTAACAAAATTGACAAATTAAAATATGCGAAAGAGGTATTGCCATTTTTGGATAAAGTTTCTCAAAAATACCAACCAACAGATTTATTTCCCTTATCGGCATTTAAAAAGAATGATATCCACGCATTGCGTAAATTAGTTTTGCATTATTTACCAGAACAAGCTCTTATTTTTGATGCTGATTATATAACTAATAGAAGTGAAAAATTTATTGTTTCTGAATTTATTCGAGAAAAACTTATGCGTCATTTAAAAGATGAGTTGCCTTATGATTTAACTGTTGAAATTGAACAATTTGAACAAAATGGCAACCTACAGCGAATTTCTGCCCGTATTTTTGTTGACAAAGCCTCACAAAAAAATATTGTGATTGGCAACAAGGGCGTAATGCTCAAACTAATTGGCACTGAAGCACGAAAAAGTATTGAAGGCTTTTTAGATAGAAAAGTATTCTTAAAACTTTGGGTCAAAGTCAAACAAGGTTGGTCTAATGATAAGCGCGCACTGGCTTCATTGGGATATAATTAAAGTTGAACCAACTCCTATTTTTTAATTCATCGTCGGACTTTTAAGATTCATCTACTGCTTGATTTTTTTACCTATAATTTTGGAAAAATTCGTTTAGTGGATAAGCTCAAAACCTATATTTTAGATATTTCAACATTTAAGTATTTTATTTTCAGGTAGTGGGGGTTGAGTCAAAGATATTAAGCCATTGATAAATTGATGATGTATTTAAAAATTTTAAGGGCGAAGAAATTGATATTGGGTATGTATGTAAATGAGTTAATATCAAGATTATTACATGAATAAGACCTATATTCTGGGTTATTTGAACGTTATCAATAATTTTTGAGTCAAGCGTCTGGGATATTTAAAGCAAAGTGCTAGGCATTGGTATTTTAGGATATTTGAAAATAGTCTATTAACTGAGTTAGATTACGACATTAATTTTGAAACTGATATTAATGACAATGAAATTAACCTAAATAGCTATTACGAATATTAGTCCCAAGTAGAATTTATATCCAATTATTTGGGTAAAATATCGGAAAAATTAATTAACGAATTATTAATAGAAGTAATTGAAAATAGTCCAAATTCACAATAATTAAAGGTTTATCGTGATTTGAACAAACAGTGATCACACTCTCTTTTAGGCTATAAGTTCTTTTTACTAAACCATAAAAACAATGAGTATTTATTTAGGCATTAATATTGATCATATTGCCACCATTAGACAGGTCAGAGGTACAAACTACCCCTCGCTGATAGAAGCGGCTTTATTGTGTGAAAAATCAGGTGCAGACAGTATTACGCTACATTTACGTGAGGATAGGCGTCATATTCAAGATGCTGATGTTGAAATTCTATGTAATCAACTCACCACAAAAATGAACTTAGAAATGGCAGCAACAAATGAGATGATTACTATTGCTAGCAAAATTAAACCCCAAGATTGTTGTTTAGTACCTGAAAAGCGTGAGGAGTTAACCACTGAGGGTGGACTTGATGTAGCATCGCAAATATCCAGAATGAAAGATGTTTGCCTACGTTTGAGCGAGTCAAAAATTATTGTCTCTTTGTTTATTGACGCGCAAAAAGATCAAATTGATGCAGCGCGTGAGTGTAGTGCACCTGTGATTGAGTTACATACTGGACATTATGTTAATGCAACTAATGAGATGCAACTAGTAGAATTTGAAAAAATTAAAACCATGACCACTTATGCGCACTCAATTGGCTTGCAAGTCAATGCAGGCCATGGATTGACCTTGGAAAATACAACCTCTATTGCTAAATTACCTGAAATTGTTGAGCTCAATATTGGACATTCAATTATTGCCAGAGCCGTGTTTGTTGGTCTTGAAGTTGCTACTCGTGAGATGAAAACATTAATGCTAGAGGCGAGATTATGATTTATGGCGTAGGTATCGATATTATCAATATCAAACGTGTTGAACATATATTAAGCAAAAACAAACAAAGTTTTGTCAAGCGCGTATTGTCCGAACACGAACAAGCCCTATTCGCCAATAAAGGCGATAGTGCCGCTTATTGCGCCAAGCGTTTTGCCGCTAAAGAGGCTTTTGCAAAGGCTTTAGGTACGGGCATTGGCAAGATTATTAGTTTTCAAGATTTAACCGTACGTAATAATGAAAATGGTAAACCGAATTTTTTTCTTAGCGAAAAATTACGTTTATATCTTGTAAATAAAAACATTAAACAGGCGCATTTAAGCCTATCGGATGAGAAATTTAACACTGTAGCGTTTGTCATTCTAGAAACAGAAGACTAATTGATATATTGACCAAACCCCGCTTTATAAGCCTCATTCTTAGTGCCAGTACAGCCAAATTTTTCTGCGGTTTGATAACTAGATATAGATAAAGGATGTTGTTCTAGTAAGGGTCTAGGGATTTTATGCATTTTAAAGCGCTTCAAGCCTTTATTCATTCTGCGTAAACCTGCTAAATTTAACCCTCCACAGTTTTCATTGTAATACTTCACCGCACCAACAATTGCTAGCATTTTGTTGGGTGAAAGTGCTAATCCATTAAGACCAGTAGTGGTAAGTAATAAAAAAGTGAGTATTTTTTTCATTTTTTATTTATCTACAGTTGTTTTTGATAATAAGACAAATAATTCACACTTACATCATTCTCAAATTTGTAGGTTTTTTTTAAGGGGTTGTAGGTTATTCCAATCATGCTTTTAAGTGATAAAGATGAGTCTCTTGCCCATTCGTCCATTTCGCTAGGTTGGATGAATTTATTCCAGTCGTGCGTACCTTTGGGTAGGAGTTTGAGGATGTATTCTGCACCGATAATAGCAAACAAATAAGATTTGATGTTGCGGTTGATGGTTGAAAAGAATACTTGTCCGCTAGGTTTGACTAATTTGCTACAAGCTTTGACAATTGAACTGGGGTCAGGCACATGTTCTAACATTTCTAAACAGGTAATAACATCAAATTTTTCGGTGTATTGCTCGGTAAATTTTTCTACAGGTATTTTTTGATAATCCACTTCTAAGTCCGATTCAATTAAGTGTAATTTAGCAACTTCTAAACCTGCTTCTGCCATATCAATACCTGTCACAATCGCGCCTTCTAAAGCAAGAGACTCTGCTAAGATACCACCACCACAGCCAACATCAAGGATTTTTTTTCCTTTGAGTGAGCAGCCACATTTCTCTTTGATATAATTTAGCCTGAGTGGATTAATGTCGTGTAGGGGTTTAAATTCAGAGTTTTTATCCCACCAGCGTGATGCTAGAGCAGCGAATTTATCAACCTCGTTAAAATCAATGTTGCTCATAATGCTTGTAAATAAGCTAAAACTTCCTCAGCATGACCTTTAACCTTAACCTTATTCCAATGTTTAAGAATATTGCCATTGGCATCAATCAAGAAAGTTGATCTTACAATACCCATATATTCACTCCCCATAAACTTTTTTAACTGCCAAACATTAAACAATTCACACAAAGTGCCACCAACATCAGTAATCAGTTCAAAAGGGAAATTTTGTTTGGCTTTAAATTTTTCATGCTTGGTTAAATCATCTTTTGAAACACCATAAATCACCGTATTGGCATCTGCAAAGGCTTGATGATTGTCTCTAAAATCCTGTCCTTCAGTGGTGCACCCTGGGGTGGCGTCTTTGGGATAAAAATACAAGACGATATGACGTCCTTGAGTATCAGGAATATTTATTTCTAAATCGCTTGTAGCAGTACAGGTAATTGGTTGAACTTTATTCATAACTGTATAATGATGTTTTTATAAAAACCATATTTTATCACATGAAAAACATTCGTAATTTTTCAATTATTGCTCATATTGATCACGGTAAATCAACTATTGCTGATCGCTTTATTCAATTTTGTGGTGGTTTGAGCGATCGGGAAATGTCAGCACAAGTACTGGACTCTATGGACATTGAAAAAGAACGTGGTATTACGATTAAATCTCAAAGTGTTACGCTTGATTATCAGGCTAGAAATAATGAAACTTATCAGCTGAATTTTATTGATACACCTGGTCATGTGGATTTTTCTTATGAAGTATCTCGCTCACTTTCTGCTTGTGAAGGTGCACTACTTATTGTTGATGCATCGCAAGGGGTTGAGGCGCAAACGATTGCAAATTGCTATACTGCACTAGATCAAGGGCTAGAAGTAGTACCTGTACTTAATAAGATTGACTTGCCAGCAGCAGACCCTGATCGTGTGGTGGATGAAATTGAAGATGTAATTGGTGTTGAGGCGCATGATGCGGTTTATGCTAGTGCTAAATCAGGCATGGGTATTGAGGATATTTTAGAACAAATTGTAGAAAAAATACCCGCCCCAAAAGGTAATATTGACTCACCCATTAAAGCTTTAATCATTGATTCTTGGTTTGATAATTACTTAGGTGTAGTGTCTTTAATTCGTGTGATTGATGGTGAAATTAGAACCAAAACAAAAATTAAGATTTTTTCAAATGGTAAAGAACATTTAGTAGATGAAGTGGGTGTGTTCAGACCTAAGCGTAAAAAAACAAACAGTTTAAAAGCAGGAGAGGTTGGGTTTTTAATTGCCAGTATTAAAAATATTGATGGTGCACCAGTGGGTGATACTATTACAGGTGCTAAAAATTCTGCATCAAAACCTTTGGAAGGTTTTAAACCAGTACAACCTCGTGTATTTTCAGGTATTTTCCCCATTTCTGGCGAAGATTATGAGAAGTTTCGTGATGCATTGGCAAAACTTCGCCTAAACGATGCAGCGTTACAATATGAGCCTGAAAATTCAGATGCACTGGGCTTTGGTTTTCGCATTGGATTTTTAGGTTTACTACACATGGAAATTGTTCAAGAACGTTTGGAGCGCGAATACAATCTTAATTTAATTACCACTGCACCGACTGTTATTTATGAAATTCTTGACACTAAAGGGGTTATTTATAGAATAGATAGCCCCTCAAAAATACCAATCAATCAAAGTATTGCTGAATTTAGAGAGCCAATTATTACTGCAAATATCTTAGTGACTGACGAATACGTAGGTGTGATAATTAGTTTGTGTGTAGAAAAACGTGGTGTACAAAAAAATATTACTTATATGGGTGGGCAAGTGTCCCTTGTTTATGAATTGCCACTTAATGAAGTTGTGTTTGATTTTTTTGACCGATTAAAATCTATATCACGTGGTTTTGCTTCCATGGATTACCGTTTTGAGCGTTATCAAAAATCTGATTTAATTCGTTTAGACATCATGATTAATCAAGAGCCAGTAGATGTGTTAGCACTTATTATTCATCGAAATGATTCTGTACATAAAGGACGAGAGTTGGTTGAAAAGATGAAAAAGCTCATTCCGAGGCAAATGTTTGATGTTACTATTCAAGCCTGTATTGGTTCTAAGATTATCTCACGCTCAAATGTAAAAGCACTCAGAAAAAATGTGACTGCTAAATGCTATGGTGGTGACATTTCGCGTAAGCGAAAGCTACTTGATAAACAAAAGAAAGGCAAAAAACGTATGCGTAGTGTGGGTAAGGTAAACATTCCTCAAGAGGTATTTCTAGCTGTTTTACATATTGACTAAAGTTTTTAAGTTTGCAAATTTAAAGTATTATTTTTAAATAAGTATTAGTTCAAAAGGCGCTCTAAAACAAACTTAGAGCCAAAATAAGCAACAACCAAAATACCAAAACCAATTTGTGTGGCAGTGATGGCTTGCTTTCCACGCCAGCCAAAGGCTTTTCTACCAAATACAAGTGTGGCAAAAATAATCCATGCAATGATTGAAAGAGCGGTTTTATGTATCAAGTGCTGAGCAAATATATCTTGTATAAAAATAAAACCGGAAAGTAGTGATAAGGTTAATAAATAAAAACCAATTTTAAGGCTTTGAAATAGTAACGTCTCCATGGTTTGTAATGCTGGCAGTTTGTTAATAAAGTCATTAACTTTTCTTGCGTGTAAGTGCTTTTCTTGAATTTTTAACAATACAGATTGGCACACTGCTAAAGCCAATAGGGCATAGGCAGTTATTGATAAAAATACGTGTAAAGAAATGTTCAGCGGAATGACTTTACTTGTTGTATCTGGAAAGATAATACTAAAGACTAGTGTGAATGCCACTAATGGATAAACCAATATACCTAATACATGCACAGGTTTGGATAATGATGATAAAAACAACAAAACAGCAATCATCCAAGTAACAAATGAAGCACTATTTGCCAGACCAAAAATAATACCTTTTTCACTCCAAAAATGGTTAAAAGTGAGCGCTTGTACAATTATGGCAAAACTGACCAATAAAAAAATGGTTTTTTGATGCTGGTGTTGGGTTTCATTTTTCACAAAATAACGCATTAGTAAAAGGGCTGCAGCCAAATACAAAGCTATTGCAAAGTAAGATAAAAACATAATTAACTTTTGAATTAATATAAAGCACTATAATACGGTACTTTAGTTTTATTTATTAAAAAATGTTTGATAATTTAACCGAGCGTCTACAAAATAGTTTTAAAGTTTTACAAGGAAAAAATAAACTATCTGAATCTAACATTAAAGAGGCGATTCGTGAAGTACGCCGTGCACTGCTTGAAGCTGATGTTGCACTTGAGGTAATTAAAGTATTTTTAGATCAAGTTCAAACTAAAGTATTAGGTCTTAAGGTTGGACAAGGATTAACACCAGCACAAGCATTTATTAAATTGGTTGAAATTGAATTAACTGAGATTATTGGCGGAGAGGCTGAATCGCTTGATTTAAAAATTCAACCGCCAGCTGTTATTATGCTGGCAGGTTTGCAAGGTGCGGGCAAAACCACCTCAATTGCTAAGCTTGCGCTTTATTTGAAACAGCGTGAAAACAAAAAAGTATTAGTAGTTAGTGCTGATGTTTATCGTCCAGCTGCCATTGAGCAATTAGAAGTATTGGCCAAGCAAGTTGAAGTGAATTTTTTCCCATCAACGATTGATGACAAGCCCTCAGATATTGTAGCTAGTGCTAAAAAGTATGCACAAAAACAGTTTTTTGATGTTTTATTGGTTGATACTGCGGGACGTTTGCATATAGATGAGCAAATGATGGATGAAATTAAAGTCTTACAGAAAAAAGTCAATCCAATTGAAACCTTGTTTGTGGTTGATTCTATGACTGGTCAGGATGCGGCACATACTGCCAAAGCGTTTGCTGATGCGTTACCATTAACAGGAGTTATTCTTACCAAAATTGATGGTGATGCTAGGGGCGGTGCAGCATTGTCTGTACGTCATATTACTGGCAAACCGATTAAGTTTTTAGGTGTTGGTGAAAAAATTGATACATTGGAGCCATTTCATCCAGAACGTGTAGTTTCAAGGCTTTTGGGTATGGGTGATGTACTCTCTCTGGTAGAAGAAATTTCACGCAAGGTTGACCATAAAAAAGTGCAAAAGTACACTCGGCAAATGGCCAAAGGTCAATTTGATTTATCTGATATGCGTGATCAACTTTTGCAAATGGAGCAAATGGGTGGCATGGAAGCGTTGATGGACAAACTTCCAGGCATGGGTCAAGTTCCACAAAATGTTAAAAATCAAATGATAGTTGGGACTGAAACTAAGAAAATGATCGCTATTATTAATTCTATGACACCTAAAGAACGTAACCACATTAAACTGATTAAAGGTTCGCGCAAGATGCGCATTGCTAATGGCTCTGGTACGAACATTCAAGTAGTTAATAAACTTATCAAACAATTTGAAAAAATGCAAAAAAAAATGAGTAGCGGGAAGATTCAAAAAATGATGGCTAAAATGGCAGGTACTGATGGTATGCCTGATTTTTCTAAAATTAAATTGTCTAATATGGGTGTTGGTAACAAATTTCTTTTTTAAGGATTGCTAAATTTTAATAGAACATTTCCATGTATTTTACAGATTTATCAGAAATTTTTACTCTCTAATTTAGATTGTTAACGTCTAATTTAACCATCTTGTTTTGAAAGTTATCTTGCAACGTAACAGGATTTTCATTAATACCATATTTTGGTGTAAAATATTGAATGACAAAGTTGAAATTACGTCCTTTTGTTGTGATAACAACAGCTCTAAAAGCCATTGTCTTAATAAAAATAAATCTAGTTTTGCAGTTAATATGCTTTGTCCGTTTTAAAATGATAATATAATCTTCAAATTTGAGACATGCAATGGATGCTATTGAAAATGAGCTTAAAATTTGTTCGAATGTTTGTTAATCTGTAAAATCTATTTCTGACAATTCTCTATTTTTAGAGGGCGTGAATCACCTAATTTGATTAATTTAGCGTGGAATACTTAATCATGTTCACTTGTTATTGATTACATAAGTTCATCAGATGAGCGCTTTTAAAGTGAACAAGCTGTTATATGGTTACTTTAAAATAGTTTAGTTTTTGAAAAGACATTAATTTGACAGATGGTTAATGTCATATTTTGTGTTGATGAATTATTCGATATTTTGCAGATTGAGCATGGGCCTGTAAACCCTCACCATCCGCTAAAATAGCAGCTACTTTACCTAATGTATTTGCGCCTTGGCGTGATACCATAATCAAACTTGATTTTTTTTGAAAATCATACACACCTAAAGGGGATGAAAAGCGTGCTGTTCCTGATGTGGGTAGTACGTGATTTGGCCCTGCACAATAATCCCCTAATGATTCACAAGTGTGGCGACCCATGAAAATTGCGCCTGCGTGTTTTATGTCATTTAACATAACTTGTGGATCTTCAACAGACAGCTCTAAATGTTCAGGTGCAATTTGGTTAGATAAAGTAATGGCTTCATTCATATCTTTTGTGTGAATGAGTACGCCACGGTCTTTAAGTGCAGTCTTAATGATGGCTTTTCTATCCATGGTAGGTAGTAATTTAGCAATGCTTTTTTCAACTTGATTAATAAAGTCAGTATCTGGACATAATAAGATTGATTGTGCGTCTTCATCGTGTTCTGCTTGAGAAAATAAATCCATGGCAATCCAGTCAGGATTAGTTTTTCCATCACAAATAATTAAAATCTCACTAGGGCCAGCAATCATATCAATACCAACTTGGCCAAATACTGCACGCTTGGCTGTTGTCACATAAATATTACCAGGACCTACAATTTTGTCTACTTTTGGTATGGTTTGTGTGCCATAGGCAAGTGCTGCTATTGCTTGTGCGCCACCCACTGTAAATACTTGAGTGATGCCTGAAATGTATGCTGCTGCTAATACCAATAAATTGCTGATTCCATTGGGCGTTGCCACAACCATAATTAAGGACTCTACACCAGCAACTTTAGCTGGAATAGCATTCATTAAAACAGAAGAGGGGTAAGCTGCTTTTCCACCAGGAACGTACAAACCAACACGATCAAGTGGTGTGATTTTTTGTCCCAACATTGTGCCATCATCTTCTATATAGGTCCAAGTGCTTTGCTTTTGTTTTTCGTGGTAAAGGTGTACGCGGTTTGCTGCTATGGTTAGTGCGGATTTCTGCTTTTTATTTAGTGTATTAAATGCTTGTTTAAGCGCAGGCAATTTAATAGTTAAATTTTTCATGTTAGAGACATTAACACCATCAAATTTATTTGTGTAATCAATTAAAGCGCTGTCGCCATTATTACGAACATTAGTAATAATATCATCAACTGTTTGAGTGACCTCTTTGTTATAAAAGCTATTACATACAAGCAATGAAGTAAGTTTTTCTTGAAAATCAGATTGTGTTGAGGTTAATTTAGTAATCACAAGTTGTACTCAATATTTTGAATCCAAGACTTAATTTGTGCATTTTTGGTTTTAAACGAGGCGGTATTTACCACCAAGCGTGAGCTAATTTCTTCAATGCGTTCAACTGCAATAAGACCATTGGCTTTCAAGGTGTTTCCAGTATCGACCAAGTCAACAATACAATGCGCCAAGCCAACCTTAGGTGCTAATTCCATTGCACCATAAAGTTTGATTATTTCACAAGACTGGCCTTTATTTTGAAAATAACGTTTAGTTGAATTGACATATTTGGTGGCTATTTTAAGTGTGTTTTGCTTGAGCTTGTCTTTTGACTCAGCAGCCACCATCAGTTTGCATTTAGTAATGTCTAAATCTAGCACTTCGAATAAATTATTAGCGCCATGCTCAAGCAAGACGTCTTTTCCAGCAATACCTATATCGGCAGCGCCGTGTTGTACAAAGACAGGTACATCAGTTGCACGAATGATAATGACTTGAACGTCAGTAAGATTAGTATCAAGAATTAATTTACGTGAGTTTAGTTCTTCTTTAGCAATGATTAAACCTGATTTTTCAAGTAAAGGCAGTGTTTGTTCTAAAATTCTACCTTTGGATAATGCAATCGTTAGCATAATTTTTAATCCTGTACACGTTCAATTTGAGCGCCTAATAGTTTTAATTTTTCCTCAATCATTTCATAACCACGATCTAGGTGATAAACACGTTCAATCGTTGTGGTGCCTATTGCTGCTAGTCCTGCCAATACTAAGGATGCTGAAGCTCTTAAGTCAGTTGCCATTAAATACGCACCCGTTAAAGATTTTACCCCTTTGCAGACAACAGTGTTACCCTCTAAAACAAGACTTGCGCCCATACGTGATAATTCAGGAATGTGCATAAATCTATTTTCAAAAATGGTTTCTGTGATGGTACTATAACCATCAGCAATAGCGTTGAGTGCTGTAAATTGTGCTTGCATGTCTGTTGGGAAATTTGGATACGTACTGGTTTTGATATTAACAGCCTTGGGTCGTTTTCCTTTCATATCAAGTGTGATTGAATTTTTTTCAGTTTTAATGTCCGCGCCAGTTTCAAGTAATTTTACAAGAATAGCACGCATTGATTGATAACATACATTTTTAATTGTAATTTTGCCACCTGTGATGGTTGCAGCAACAAGATAAGTGCCTGCTTCAATCCGATCAGGACAAACTGCATAAGTCACACCTGATAATTCATCAACCCCTTCAATGGTGATAATTGAAGTACCAGCGCCAGAAATTTTAGCGCCCATTTTAATTAAGCAATTAATCAAATCTACAATTTCAGGCTCTTGTGCGGCATTATAAATTGTAGTTATGCCCGTTGCCAAAGTTGCTGCCATAATAATGTTTTCAGTGGCAGTTACTGAGATTTGGTCAAAATGTATTTCAGTGCCAATGAGTTTTTTAGCTGTGGCGTAAATATAGCCATTTTCAACCTTAATAAAAGCACCTAAATCTTCTAATGCCTTTAAGTGTAAATTAACAGGACGTGAACCAATTGCACAGCCACCAGGTAGAGATATTTTTGCTTTACAATATTTAGCAAGCATTGGCCCGAGTGCTAAAATTGAAGCACGCATGGTTTTAACTAAATTGTACTGAGCAACTAAGTTGGTTAAATTTGAGCTATCTATAAACAAAGAATTATCTGATTCTAGTATAAATTCTGCGCCCATGTCCATTAATAACCTAAGTGTGGTTGAAACATCACTTAAATGTGGTGTATTGGTTAAAGTAATGGGGCCATTGGCCAATATTGAGGCAAATAAAATGGGTAAAGATGAGTTTTTTGATCCTGCGGTTTTAACGTGGCCATTTAGCGCAATGCCACCATTAATAATAAGCTTATACATTATTTAGACAATCTTTCAAGTTTCTTTTTTAACTTTAGAATCAAGCTATCAATACCTTTGTGTTTAATATATGAGTTAAATTGAGCACGATAATTTTTAACAATACTTACGCCAGAAAACACGATGTCATATATATGCCAAATATTTAGGCGTATCATTCTTAGAAAAATAATACTAGGCTTTAGGTTATCGTTAATGTTAATAATTAATTTTACAATGGCTTTATGATCCTTATGTTTAATGTCAGGGTCTACTGAGATTTGAACACTATCAAGTTTGTCATAATTGGATAAAATACCCACATAATCTTGAATTAAAGATTCTGAAAAATAGTATTGAAAGAACTGTTTTTGTTGGATATTCAAGCCATCCCAATGTTTACTTAATGCAATTTTAGTGAACACACCTATAGCAATATTAGGTAGAAGTTTTAATCGAACTAAGGCTTCAACATTTTGTTTAGTGTCTTTTTTTTGTTTTTTTAATTCTTTTAAAGAGCTTAGGACGCTAACCATAATATTAAGCGCAGCTGAATTAGGCGGATCAATAATATTCACAATTGCTTGATGAGTTATATTTGACATTTTGTCTATTGCTAAAACAAAATTTATAGGAAAAATAGACAATATAATGAGTAGTGTTTTAATCACAATTTTTAAAAGAGAAGTCAACTTAAACCAAATTTTACCTTTGTAAGTGTTTTTTGTATAGATGCTAATTCAAGAAAAGCTAAAGAATTTAACTACTAATCCTGGTGTTTATCAAATGTTTGATAAACAAGATCAAGTGATTTATGTCGGTAAGGCTAAAAATCTAAAAAATAGAGTATCAAGCTACTTTGTTAAAACACATGAGCAGAACAAGGCCAGGGTTTTAGTTGCAAATATTAAAGATTTTAAAGTAATCGTTACTGCAACGGAAACTCAGGCTTTATTATTAGAATCTGAACTAATTAAGCAACATATGCCAAGATATAATATTTTATTAAAAGATTCAAAAAGTTATCCCTATATCTTTATCAGCCATGACAAACATCCTAGAGTGGGTTTTTATCGAGGAAAAAAGTGTCAGAGTGCTCAATATTTCGGTCCCTACCCTTCGGCTCATGTGGTTAGAGATTCGCTCAGTCTACTTAAAAAAATCTTTAAAGTTAGACAATGTACCAATAGCACTTATCGCTCACGTTCCAGACCTTGTTTAGAATATCAAATAGGGCTATGTAGTGCACCTTGCGTTAACAAAATTAGCGATGAAAATTATCAATCAGATGTATTGATGATGTCTTTATTTTTATCTGGTAAAGGCAGAGAAACCCTAGAAAGAGTGTCAAAAAAAATGCAACTTGCCTCTAAAAATCTAGAGTTTGAATTGGCAGCGCGTTTACGTGACCAATTGATTGATTTACGCACCATCCAAGAACAACACACCTCAAGTTCTAGTAATGATTTAGATGTGGTTAGTATCGCTCAACAAGATGGGGTAAACGGTGTTGAGGTGTTATTTATACGCTCTGGTAAGCAAATTGGGCAAGTATTTATTTTACCTAAAAACTCAAATAACCAAGATATTAAGCAAGTTTTATCTGCGTTTTTGCCTTTATATTATTTGGGTAAAAATACCCCAAAACAAATATTAATTAGCCATAAATTGAGTGATAAAAAAATAATTGCTTCGGCTTTAAATACACATATTATTGATACACCGAACAAAGACAAAAAGCATTATCTAAATATTGCCAATTTAACCGCTAAGGAAAATCTTAATCAAAATTTATTATCAAAATTTAGAAAAAAATCAACACTTGTTCATTTGCAAGTTATTTTAGGATTGGGCAAATTACCTAATTATATTGAATGCTTTGATATTAGCCATATGATGGGTGAGGCAACTGTTGCCTCATGCGTGGTGTTTGAAAAAGGTGTACCAAAAGCGAGTCAATATCGCCAATTTGATATTAAAAACATTATCCCTGGTGACGATTATGCTGCAATGAATCAAGTTGTGTATAGGCGTTATTCTAAACTACTAAAGGATAAAAAGCCTTTACCAGATATTATCTTTATTGATGGCGGATTAGGACAGTTTAATCAGGCTATTATGGTGATGAATTCAATTGGCGTGGATGATGTGCAATTGGTAGGCATTGCCAAGGGAGAAAATAGAAAGGCAGGGCTTGAAACTTTAATTACGATTAAAGATGATAATGTCAATAAAATCAATCTACTACCTTATGACCCTGCGCTTATGTTAGTCAATCACATTCGAAACGAATCACACCGTTTTGCGATTAAAAATCATCGAAAGAAACGCGCTTCAAGACGTACAACCTCAATATTAGAATCTATTAAAGGTGTAGGAAAATTACGCAGAATGGCGTTACTTAATTATTTTGGTGGTTTGCAAGAAATAAAAAAAGCATCTATTCATGAAATTCAAAAAGTCAGCGGTATTAATTTAGTATTAGCGACTAAAATAGTTAAAAAAATAAAAAGTTAATATGTTTATTAGAATACTTATCATTGTTTTTGTTATTAGCTATTTTGTGTGGTGGATTAACAATCGAGTTTTTGGAAAAAATTTAAAAATAACCAGAGTAATTATTGTCACATTTATTGTTACAAGCTTTATATACCTGCTTTTAGGTATTCTATCATATTTAATTGAAAGGGTCTAAAGATAAGATATAACGATTTGAACTTTTTTATTTAAAAAGCGAATATTAAGTTGCGTAAATTAACACTTTATCTTTTAGAATTGTACTAAAAAAGTAGCAGTTTTAAAAATAGTGCACTTTTTTTGATAAAATTAGCGTATTAAGATGCTTAGTTTTATTAATCACTTTGTTTGAAGCATTAACTAAAATTGACAAATTGGATACTTCCCAAATAGGTAAATCACGCATATGATCGCCCATGTAGTCAAAACCTTTATCGCCAAAACGTTCAATTAGTTTTTCTGCTTTATTGTATGAAGATAGATTAAAATTTTTGTTGCTTGCCATGACGTCATCAAATAAATCAATTTTTTTAACGGTTGTTTGTTGGTCATTGTGAGTAAAAAGATCAAAATCTTGTTGTTTATTTTTTGCCTGAGTTTTTTTTATTTTAAGATAATTGCTAACAGCAAAAGCGTATAGTTTGTGTGAAGCAGTAGCAAGGATGATTTTGTCACCTTGTTTTTTACGTTTTTTGATATAGTCAATGACATTTTGATTGTAAGGTAAGGTACTGACATCAATAGAAAATCGCTTAGTTAATTGTTCTTTTAAGTGGCCTTTTCCATGCAAGAACCAAAAGGGATAAATAAAAATAAGTAGTGGATTTTTATTTAATACACCCATTGAAGACTCATACAATAAGTCTGTATTAATTAATGTATGGTCCAAGTCAACGATTAATGGTATCATTCCAAAGCTTCCCATTTCTCATAATATCTTTCAAGATCAAACTTTAATCTGGCAAGTGCGATTAAGGAATCTTGAGATTTTTCTTGTTGAAAAAACTCAGGGTCTAATAATTGTAATTGAACTTTCTCAATTTTTATTTCAACTTTCTCAATTTTTTTTAGTAAATTTTTTAGTATTTTCTGTTGTTTGTAACTTAATTTTTTAGTATTTTCTGTTGGTTTTTTAGTTATTTTAATTTTAGGCTTATCTTTTTGCTGGTTTAATTTGTCTTGTTTTTGAATCAGATAATCATTATAACCACCAGCGTATTGATTGATAATGCCATTACCATCCATAACAACTGTAGAGCCAACAATATTATTTAAAAAAGTCCTATCATGAGAGATTAAAATTAAAGTACCGCTATAATCTATCAACATTTCTTCTAACAATTCAAGTGTTTCTACATCAAGATCATTTGTTGGTTCATCAAGCACTAATAAATTAGCGGGTTTGGATAAGATTCTAGCCAACATGAGACGATTTTTTTCACCACCAGAGAACATTTTAATTGCTGTCATGGCTTGCTTTCCAGTAAATAAGAATTGACGTAAGTAATCAATAATATGCTTATTTTTTCCGCCAATATCAATACGTTCACGACCTTCAGAGACGAAATCCATAGCTTTCATGTTAGGATCAAGATGCTCACGCATTTGATCAAAGTAGGCTAGTTGAATGGTTTTAGAGCGACGAATAAAACCACTATTGGGTTGCAACTCATCAAGTAAAAGCTTAATAAAGGTTGATTTTCCAGTGCCATTGTCGCCAATAATACCAATTTTCTCACCTTTGAGTACCGGCATAGAAAAATCTTTAATCAAGGTTAGGTCGGCAATTTGATAGTTAATTTTTTTAACTTCAAACACCAATTTGGAGGCGCGATTTTCATCATTTAGTGCATGGATTTTAACTTGGCCTTTTTTCGTACGGCGATTTATAAATAATTCACGCATAGATTGTAAAACGCGAACGCGTCCTTCATTGCGAGTGCGTCTAGCTTTAATGCCTTGTCTGATCCAAGTCTCTTCTTGTGCAAGTTTTTTATCAAATCGTGTGTTAGCAATTTCTTCGGCGTGCAGTTGTTCACCTTTGCGTTTGACATAATCAATATAATCACAATTAAATACTGATAAATTTCCACGATCAAGATCAAACACACGATTAACAATACTTTTAACAAATGAGCGATCATGACTAATAAGTACTAAAGTACCATGATAATCTTTTAACATACACTCAAGATTAAGGATGGCAGTAATATCCATGTGGTTAGTTGGTTCATCAAGCAATAACACATCTGGTTCTTGAATTAACGCTTGAGCTAGCATAACACGCCTTCTCCAACCACCAGAAAGTGTGGATAAAATCGTATCAGCGTTGAGTGTAAAACGATTAAGAATAGCTTGAATTTTATGTAAATATTGCCAACCATTTAACTGATCAATTTTTTCTTGTACCTCGTCAACCTTTTCTAATTTTCCATCATTAATTAAATGCTTGTATTTTTTGAGAATAATGCCAATTTCTCCCAGACCTTCTGCCACAATGTCAAATAGATTTTTATCATTATCTTGTGGCAGTGTTTGTTCTAAATAGCTAATTTTGGTACCTTTTTTTATTTTTAATTTACCATCATCTGGCTCAATTGTGCCAGCAAGAATACGCATAAAAGTAGATTTTCCTTCACCATTTCTACCAATAAGTGCGATTTTATCGCCTTTATGGATGGTTGAATTTATCTCGTTTAGGATAGGTTTGTCAGAAAAACTAAGAGAAATATTGTCAAGCGTAATCAATGGCATAGGTTAAAATTATTAATTTAAAACACAATTTTATTGTGCGTTATTTTATTCAATTTTTGTTTCTATTAGAACTTATTAATCCTGCCCATGCTGAGAATGTTGAAGTTAAAAGTTTTGTTAATAATCAACAACAACGCTATCAAGCATTAATCAACGAAATTCGCTGTCCAGTTTGTCAGGGTCAAAGCATTGGCAGCTCAAACGCAGGATTGGCTAAAGATTTACGTGAAAAAGTCAGAGAGTTAATATTAAAGCAAAATACCGATGATAATATTCGTAAATTTATGACTGATCGATATGGTGATTTTATCGTGTTTAAACCGCCAGTTAATAAAAATACCTATTTATTATGGTTTGCACCTTTTGTATTTTTGGTTTTAGGCTTGTTCTTTTTGGTACGTTCTTTATTGGTTAAAAAGTCTAGTATTAAAAGCACTGTGGACACATCTAAGGCTAAAAATTTATTAAAATGAATCAGTAGTAACTGCTTATTAAAATCTGTGAACATAGCGTTGTTTGAAATTACATAAAAAGTGAATAATATTATTACACAAGGTCATTTAATTGAGTTGTGTCATCTATTGTTTATTGCTTACAGTTCAGCATCACTCATGATTATTACCAGTGAAGATTTAGATATATTGTTGGATGTTGAAGATTATTTGCAAAAATAGTGCTAAATGTAAACCCTATAATATCGACATAACAACGAAGGTGATTTTAATATGTCAGGGTATATTTGCACAATTTTAAAGGTTGTTTTATACGAATATCGAGCCGATGATAACGTCATAAAATTGATTATGATGTTATCATGAGTAATAAAAATGAACTAAGTGATTTAATCATTAAAGCAAAGGTATTGGCACAAAATAGAACTAGAACAAGAAACACATATAAAAGGAGGCCTAGTGAGCGACCAAGATAATAACAAATTAATTATTGAAAGAAAATCAAAATTGGCTTTATTAAGAGAGGCTGGCAATCCATTTGTTAATAATTTTAAGCCTGAAAATTTAGCGCAAGATATTATTCAAAAATTTGATAGTTCTTCTAAAGAAGCGTTAGCGCAAAAAAACGTACAAGTATCTATAGCAGGTCGGATGATGCTCAAACGTGTGATGGGCAAAGCTAGTTTTGTCCATGTACAGGACTCTAGTGGACAAATTCAGCTTTTTATCACTCGTGATGAGTTGCCAGAAAATTTTTATAATGAGCAGTTTAAAAAATTGGATATTGGTGATATTGTTGGTGCTACAGGTGTTTTATTCAAAACCAGTGTAGGTGAACTATCAATTCGTATTAGTGATATTAAATTATTAACCAAATCACTGCGCCCGTTGCCTGAAAAATTTCATGGACTGAGCGATCAAGAAACTCGTTATCGTCAGCGTTATGTTGATTTGATTATGAACAAGACGTCACGCAATACGTTTAAACGCCGTAGTCAAATTGTTAGCTATATTCGTAATTTTTTTAATAATCATGATTTTATCGAGGTAGAAACACCTATGTTGCAAACTATTCCAGGTGGCGCAATAGCCAAATCATTCGAGACTCATCATAATGCATTAGATATGCCTATGTATTTACGTATTGCACCTGAGCTTTATTTGAAGCGTTTAATTGTTGGCGGTATGGACAGGGTATTTGAAGTTAGTCGTAACTTTAGAAACGAAGGGCTTTCCACGAGGCACAATCCAGAATTCACCATGATTGAATTTTACCAAGCCTATGCTACGTATCATGATTTAATGAATTTGACAGAAAAATTATTCCGCGGTATTGCGTTTGATGTCTATGGTAGCGCCAATATTCATTACCAAGGTAATGATTTTGATTTTTCAAAGCCATTTGAATGTATTAGTGTGTTTGATTCAATTTTACAATACAACCCAAATCTAACAGCAACCAATTTAAATCAGGACAACGCTAAAAAAATAGCAGAAAAATTAGGTATTCAAGTCAAAGAAAATTGGGGCTTGGGCAAAATTCAAATCGAAATTTTCGAAGCTACTGTTGAAGAAAAGCTCATTCAACCTACTTTTATCACTGAATATCCAACTGAAGTATCACCACTAGCACGGTGCAATGACGATAACCCATTTATTACTGATCGATTTGAATTGTTTATTGGTGGTCGTGAAATTGCCAATGGCTTTTCTGAATTAAATGATGCTGAAAATCAAGCTGAACGCTTTAAAAAACAAGTTGAAGAAAAAGATGCAAGCGATGATGAAGCCATGCAATATGACGCTGATTATATTCGTGCTCTAGAATATGGCATGCCGCCTACAGCAGGTGAGGGTATTGGCATTGATAGATTAGTAATGTTATTCACTAATTCACCATCAATTCGTGACGTACTTCTGTTTCCACATATGCGCTCCGAAATTGGTAAGTAAAACGAGCCAACTAAAAAAGTGTTCTTTTGGAGTTCTGAAGTAAAATGAAAAATATTAATTGTTTGAACTTAATGGTGTAAGCAAATGAATCAAGATTCTTATTAGTCTATGTTGGTAATCGTACAATCATTTCACGAAATGAAAATTTGTCAAAAAAATCAGAAGATTTGTTGATTCTACTAAATAGGTACAGCAATTAGTGCTAATTTTGACCTTAATCAGGACTTTTATAAAAAACTTGATAAACGTCAGTGTGTCTGAATTTCGAGGTGTGGATAAATGAGTCAAAATACAATACCAATTTTAACCATTGACGGCCCAAGTGGGGTTGGAAAAGGTACTGTGGCAAGAATTGTAGCACAAAAACAAAACTGGAATTTGTTAGATTCTGGGGCGATTTATCGTGCTTTTGCTTTAACGGTTGATGCTAGAAAAATTGATATTTCTAATGAAGAGGCTTTGGAGAAAATTGCACAAACCATTGATTTAGAATTTAAAACCAAACTAGGTAATGAACTTGTGAGTGTTTATCTTAATGGTAAAGATGTTTCTAATATTTTACGCACAGAGAAAATAGGAGGGATGGCTTCAAAAATTGCTTCTATTGGCATGGTTCGTGCTACTCTTTTAAAGTGGCAAAAAGACTTTGCCAAAGCTCCAGGTCTGGTAGCAGATGGTAGAGATATGGGTACAACTGTTTTTCCTAATGCACTATTTAAAGTATATTTAACTGCAAGTGCTGATGAGCGAGCTAATAGGCGCTTAAGACAAATGCAAATGCAAGGTAGTAAGGGTATAATTTCACAAATCTTAGCAAAGGTGAAAGTAAGAGATAAGCATGATAGTTTGCGCAAATACTCTCCACTTAAACCTGCAAAAGATGCACTTATCATTGATACCACTAAGTTATCTATTGATGAGGTTATCACTCAAGTGGTAGCATTAATTGAGGCTTAAGCGGTTAAGCCTTTTTAATAAATTTATCCGATAATGTATTAAGCGTATATACCGTAAATAGCTTAAAAATTACCGGTCAATATCAAAATAATAATATGTCAGAATCATTTGCTGAGTTATTTGAAAATAGTGTAGAACAACAAAACGTAAAAGTTGGTTCTCTTTTAATGGGGACTATTGTTAGTATTAATCGTGAAAAAGCGATTATTAATGTTGGACTTAAATCAGAGGGTTTTATCTCTCTAGATGAATTTAAAAATCCACAAGGAGAATTAGAGGTTGAGGAGGGCGATATTGTCGAAGTTGCACTTAAATCAATTGATGATGGCTTAGGCAATACCTTGTTGTCATATACAGATGCTAAGCGTATTAAATTATGGCAATCACTTGAATTGGCGATGAATTCTAAGGAAGTTGTAACTGGCGTTGTAACTGGTGCTGTTAAAGGTGGTTTGACGGTTGATATTGGTGTAGTTAAAGCATTCTTACCTGGCTCATTAGTTGATATACGCCCAGTAAAAGATTTCTCATACTTAATAGGTCAAGAAATTGAAGCTACTGTTATTAAGATGGACGAAATTAGAAACAATATTGTGATTTCTAGAAAAGCTGTATTACAAGAAGCCAACTCTGCCGATAGAGAAATACTACTTGAAGGTCTTGAAGAAGGCAAGGAAATCGAAGGTCTTGTTAAAAATCTTGCAGATTATGGTGCATTTATTGATCTTGGTGGTGTTGATGGTTTGTTGCATATTACAGATATTTCTTGGCAACGTGTTAACCACCCATCTGAAAAATTAACAATTGGTGATAAAATTATCGTTAAAGTGCTTAATTACGATAAAGAAAAAATACGTGTATCATTGGGACTTAAACAATTAACTGCCAGCCCTTGGGACAATATTTCAGATCGCTTGCCTATCGGCAAGAAAGTACCAGGCACGGTTTCTAACTTAACAGATTATGGTGCATTTGTGCGTATTGAAGAGGGTGTTGAAGGCTTAGTTCATGTGAGTGAAATGGATTGGACAAATGCCAATGCCCGTCCTTCTAAAATTGTTAAATTAGGTCAAGAAGTTGAAGTGGTTGTATTAGATGTTCAAGAGTCCAAGCACCGTATCTCATTATCTATGAAGCAAGCCCAAGAAAACCCTTGGGAATCATTTGAGGTAACACATAACAAAGGTGACAAAATCCTTGTTAGTGTTAAATCAATCACTGACTTTGGCTTATTTGTTGGTCTTCCAGGTGGTATTGATGGTTTGATTCACTTAGCTGATATTTCATGGGAAAAACAATCCTCAGACCAGTTGGTATCTAGTTATTCTAAAGGACAAGAATTGGAAGTGATTATTTTGAATATTGATGCTGAAAAAGAACGTATTTCTTTAGGTATTAAGCAACTTTTAGAAGATAATTTCATGCAATACGCATCTGCCAATAGAAAAGGTTCAATTGTTAAGGGTGTGATTATGGAAGTTGATTCACATGGTGCAATCATTAGTTTGGGTGAAGATATTACAGGCTATTTGAAAGCAGGTGAAATTTCAGAAAATCGTGTTGATGACGTAACCTCGATATTAAAAATTGGCGAAGAAGTGGAGGTTGCGATTGTGAATGTTGACAGAAGGACTCGTAATATTTCAGTCAGTATTAAAGCTAAAAACTCAGTTGAAGAAAAAGCAGCAATGGAAAATTACAACAAACAATCTTCTGATGCATCTGGTTCTACATTAGGTGATTTACTAAAAGAAGCAAAAGACAATAAGTAGTATTTAAAAACAATTATATAATGATATGTGGTTGTTTTTACCTATATATGAAAAAGACTGACCTTATTTTAAACTTATCAGATAGTTCTGATTTGTCTAAAATTGATGCCAAAATAGCGGTTGAAGTAATTTTGCAAGAATTAACGCAAGGTATTGTTTCTGGTCAAGGTATTGAGATAAGAGGTTTTGGTGGTTTTTACAAGAAACATCGTAAGCCTCGTCAAGGTATTAACCCTAAAACTAGTGAAAGGACACAAGTAGGTGAGAAGTTTGTACCGTTTTTTAAGCCTGGTAAATTACTTAAAGAAATCGTTAATAAAACCTAGTTTTTGATTAATTCATAAGGTGTGATTAATGTATAATTTCATTTTTTTTACGTAAAGTGTTAAAATTTTAGATCGTTAAATAAATAGGGGCGTTAGCTCAGTTGGTAGAGCATCGGACTTTTAATCCGCTGGTCGAGCGTTCAAGTCGCTCACGCCCCACCATGCCTTAAAATGGATTCAAAATTATTGTATGTCATTTATTCAAGGTTTTGGTGACATTATTCTAGGATTAGAGAGGCGCACTGGAGGACATGAAAAATAGGTTACTCTTAAGAGGTGTCAGTAAAGCCGAAATATGATTATATGGTATTCATCATCCAAAAGCCGTTCAAGATATTCCTATGAAAGCCTTGCGAAGTATTGATAATTTAATAGTAGGTGGAGGAGTTGTAATCTCAAGATGAACAAGAAAATCCATTTATTGTTTCATGTTAAATGCATTAATAAGAAAATAATTGGCAGACGAAACATTGCATTTCAGTGTAAGTATTGAAACATAAAGAGACCCAAAGGATAAACTGTACACATGGAGCATGTGTATATTCCAGTTTATGCCAATCAACTGATTTAAAATACTATTGTTAAGAACAAAGATTTAGATTATTTTATTTGTACTCAATGTGAGTTAATTTTCGTACTTGTTGAATGTTATTTAAGCGGTATTCAAGAAAAATATAGATACGATTTACATTATCGACAATTTCTATGCAAACCACACCTTAATTTTTAATAATCATTATGATTTTATTGCCTTAACTGAAATGATAGAATATTTTGACAAGCTTGGATTTGAGTTAGATAGGCCTTTTACTATGTTGATATGATCAACGTGCTCAACTTCAATACATATATGCTTTTTAGAAAAATGACTATTTGAACTATCCTGTCAATAAATGAGGCGTATTTATGGTGATGATACTGTTTTATTCTTTAAATAAAATTCAAACAGACAACCTGTTTAATTTAAACGTGTAATTATAAATATTTTATATAAATAAGAAAAATAGCTGATGAATTTTTTTTGGATATTTATAGCATTAGGTGGTGCTTTAGTAGTGATAATGGACGCAATGTCAGAGCATATTTTAAAGGGTATTATGCAAGTAGAAGATATTACACGCATACAAACAGCGATAACTTATCAAATGTATCATACTTTAATGATTGCAATATTAGCTATGTATTCGCAGCGTGTCTCATTTAAGTCTAGGTCTATCGATCAAAGTATTTGGATTTTTATAGCAGGTATTGTGTTATTTTCAGGTAGTTTGTACTTATATACTTTTACCAAACTACAAGGTTTTTTCTTTATTACATAAATAGGCGGTGTGCTATTGATACTTGGCTGGCTAAGCCTGGTAAGACTTTCTTTTATTTTTAACAAACTAAAATAACATCTATCTACTTCAATCTTTATTTTGTAAAAAAGATAATTCCAAAATATTGAGTTCTTATCTGTCATAACTAATAAATATTTTTTTCATCCAAAAATTGGAATGATGTATCGTTATTTTTTTAGCAATTAGTTGCATTTTTATACTGATTGACACTCATGCTGATATTGGCATTATTAGTGGCAATTAAATGTTAGAATCAGTTACGTCAATAATTAACACAGATGAATTAAAAACCCTTCTACTGACCAAAAGACTGTACGTATACCTTTCTGAGTTGGCTAAATTAAATCCTAGGATAGGCTTGAAACCTTACAATCTAAAATAATCATCCAGGACATAGTGTACTAATAGATTTGGCAGTCTTTATTAAATTTACTAAAAATTATTTGGTTTATATGCGCACTCAAGTTAGTAAAATATTAGATAATGATTTACTTGATAAAATTTGAATGATTAATCTTGTTTTATGATGAAACTAGAGTCAAGTAAGATTGGTAACGTTTCTGGTGAATTTTGCCTGATTTGACTGCTAATTTAATTGCACATTTTGGTTCAAAGATATGAGCGCAGTTTCTAAATTTACAGGCATTAATGAGCGGTTTAAATTCTTTAAACCCATTTAAAATTTCTTGATTGATGAGTTCATCTAATTGAAATTCACGAATGCCTGGAGAGTCAATTAAATCACCACCTGAAGGTATGTTATAAAGTATGGTGTTAGTTGTTGTATGCTTACCAAGTTTGCTTTTAGCAGATATTTCGTTAACACCTAAATTTAAATTAGGTATTAACTCATTGATTAATGAAGATTTTCCTACACCAGATTGACCTAAAAAAATATTAGATTTTTTATTAAGCTGAGTTTTAAGTTGATTAATATTGATTTGTTTTTTAACACTTAAATAATTCACAGAATAGCCGATATTTTCATACATAGAAAAATCAAATTTAATTTTTTTCATATCACTTGCCAGATCAATTTTATTGACTACTATATTAATAGGCAATTTTGCATTTTCAGCTACCACTAAATAGCGATCAATTAATTCAAATTGATAATGCGGTTCAATGGCAGCCACCAACCATAATTGATCAATATTGGCAGCAATGAGTTTATGTGCGCGATGAAGTTGATTATGACGCTTAATCAGGGCGGTGACAATACCTTGATTGGACTGCGTTATTTGAAAGATAACTTGATCACCAGCAATAGATAAGTCAATATTTCGCCTAGCAGTGCATTGATATAACTCACCTGAGTTTGCTTTAACTAATAAACGTTGTCCATAACGAGTAATGACCAAGCCTGTTTGTTTTTTATTAGTATTAACGGGTAATTCTTCAAAATTATTTGAGGCTTTATTTGTTCTAGCAATACGTTCAACTTGAGTTTTTTTAAGTCGCCACTTTTGATGGTGCATTAGAGGTAAAGTTGTGTACTATTTTTTGAACTTATAATATTCACTGTTTAAATGATCCACAACTGATTTTTCCTCATCAGGAAACCAATCAATGCTAAATACACTAACACAATTTCTCACTTGATGACGTAACTCAAAATGATTGTGTAAACGCGAATTATTTCGTGTGTAAAAAGTATCGTCATGTTCAATAATATGACAGGTAATACAAGATTCCTTGTGTAACTCCCTACCTTCTTCATTGGCAAGTGTGCCATTTGATGCAATTAACATTGTGCTTAACAATAATTGGTTCATAGATTCTTCCTCTAATCGATTTTAAGTATACCGTTTATTGTTTGTAAGTCTTGAGCTGATTAATGCGAATTAATGCGCTTGGATGAGAGTCATGAAAAGTTGAGTATAAATAATCTGGCGTGAGGGTTATGGCATTATTTTTATATAACTTCACCAGCGAAGATACTAAATCGTCTGCATTGGTATGTTTAGCAGCAAAAGCATCAGCTTCAAACTCATATTTTCGTGATAGGTAATTATTAACAGGTGCAATAAAAAAACTAAACACTGGTATAGTTAGTGTAAATAAAATAAGAGCTGTATGATTTGATGGATTGCTAATACCAAGCCCATGAAAAAACCAATCTTGATTAATCAAATAACCAAGAAAGGCCAAACCAAGCAAGGAAATTGTAAATGAACTAATCATGTGCTTTTTTATGTGCTTATAGTGAAAATGCCCCAGTTCATGAGCAAGAATTGCTTGAACTTCATCGTCATTCATGCTTTTAAGTAGTGTGTCAAAAAATACAATACGTTTGTTTTTTCCAATACCTGTAAAATAGGCATTACCATGCGATGACCTTTTAGATCCGTCCATCACAAACACGCCATTACTTTTAAATCCTGTACGTTCAAGTAGATTGTTAATTTTGGTTTTTAACTCAACATTATCTAGTGGCTTGAATTTATTAAAAATGGGTGCAATATAAATGGGATAAAGCCAAAATATCAATAGCAAAAATCCAGTGAAAACCAACCAAACATAAATCCACCAATATTCACCCATAACACTCATTAAATAAAGAATGGCAAAAATCAGTGGTAAGCCAATAATCAGCATGAGTAGTACGCCTTTAAGTAAATCCATGATAAAAGTTTTCGTATCGGTTTGATTAAACTTAAATTTTTGTTCTAATACAAAAGTTCGATATATGCTAAATGGCAAATCAATCAAACTGCCTATTACCATCAAACTTATTACAAAACCCACACCTGTGTACAAAATATTGTTGATTTGCGCTTGCCAAATATTATCTAAGTAATTCAATCCACCACCAAGTGTCCATAGTAGTAACACGGCAGTTGAAAATATAATTTCAAAATAATTTAGTTTAAGCTTTGCTTGTGTATATTTAGCTGCTTTTTGGTGTTCTTCTAGCGTAATTTTTTTTCTAAATTCATTAGGTATTTTATCAAATGATTGAATAACTACCTTACTTTGTCTAACATTTAGCCACAACAAAGTAATAACATAGCTAAAAGTAGCTATTAAAAAAATTAGAGTGAATAGATTAAATTTCATATTTTTTTGAAACAAAAAACTGCTATTTTACCTAGATAAACAGGTTTTGATAAGTATTATAATTTTGCTTATTTTTAAAAAAAATAGTATTATTAGTATTTTTACCAATTGTTTTAATACAGGAGTAGGCTTAAGTAAGCATTAATAAGAACTTAGTGTACTCATCTAATTATTTATTAGCTGATGATATTATGATACAAACTCATTTTGTTAATCATTTTTATTGTTTTAATAATTATACTATCACCAGGTAAGGTGAAAGATATTACTGCACTTATTTCAAGGTCAAAAGATTCAAAACCACTAACGCTAATATTAGAGCGTTATTTAAATAATAAACCAAAATCTGCTAATATTATTAATGCACAAGACTTGCCAATTTTTCGCTCAGATAAACTTAAAGGTGCGGGTATGCCGATTACTGATTTTAAAAATCAAAATAAATTGTAGTCGTATGAAATTTTTATTCATTCTATTCGCAAAGTTCGCCGTTTACCCAGCCTGTACGTGATAATACGGTGGCGTTTCAGACTTTACTTTTGGTGATGTTATTTTACGAAAACTTAAACATGAAACCTATAGTTTTTATGACTGCTTGGGTATGATGGAAAACATGAAACGTAACTACATTTAAAATACCGACATTAAAGCAGATTGTTCTGTCGATGGTAAAAAGTTCACAAACTCAAGCCAACTACTAAAAAATTTAATTAGTGATATGACAATCGTATTAGTTATATTGATATAATATTTGTTGATTATTGTACTTTTTACTTTTAAAAAAATGGTAATAAGATTAAAGCAATTGAGAGAAATTTGGTTTCGGACAATTTAGTTGATAAATATGTTAATTATTGGTGGTTTTGTACTATTGGCATGGAAAAACCTTTAAGTACAAAATAAAAAATTTATGGTCGACTAGAACGCTAAAAAAATGTCTAAAAAACTAAATAACTGTCAATACTGAACGATTTAAACGAGGAAAGAAAATGAAACAGATGAATAAAATACTAACCATTGCTTTGGTGACATTATTTACCAGTTCGTTGACAATCAAACAAAAGTGATAGACAAAATGATTTATGAAGACTCTACGTTTAGTAGATTTAGTTCAACCATTGGTAATTTTGGCAATTCAACTGTTGATGCCACTAACTCTCAGTATGGTTTGGTCACAACAACCCACACACTTTCATATAGTTTAGGTGATTTATCTAAATCAGAAGCCAAAATATAAATATTTTTTGATGGAGATATTAAAGATTCTACTTTTCATGTGGAGATTCAAGATGTGTTTGATGATAAGGTAGTTGATATTAAGCTATTAGATACGATTAATCCAACTGATTATTCTGATACAGCATAAAACAAATAAAATATTTGCGTATTACTACTTGAATACTAAATGTTGAGAAAGATTGTATTAGTGGCAATAATCCTTATGTTGATTCGGATGAAATTGTCAATTATGATTTTGAAATAGAATTACGACTTAACGAATCTGAACCAGTAAAAATGACACAAGAAATTTGTGAAAATGCAGGCGGTAAGTGGGATATTTCATCTAATATGTATCAATCGTGGTTTATTAATATATTGAAAATAATTCAGTGCTGACACAATTAAAACCGATTATTTGCTTTGGGTTTCTTCTACGATTGATCTGGTAACAAAATTGATGGTGAACCATATTTCTTAGTATTTATGTTATATAACTTGATACAGAAATGGCGTTTGTTTTTAATCTCACTTTTAGTTGTAATCATTGCACTTTAGCAGTTAAATAAAGTCTATTATGGCTCGATTTTCCAACTCATTGACGTAATTAACAAATCTAATTATGCTAGGTTTAATAAGATTTACCGAATATAAACTTACCACCATGATGGTGTTGAAACTAATGTTGTTGCTTGCTATTGACAGGGCGTGCAGTGTAAGTTGTTAGGTGGTGAATGAGTTACATATTTAAAATCTGAGTCCAGTTGATGCAACACAAAGTGTAATTGCTGCCACTATTATTCTTGAAACTTTAGCGATTGTAAGCAACATGATTGATTTTTTTACTTTATTGTTTGCGGATATTTTCTTTTAATAGGTCTGATACTTATTTTAATATGTTCACAATTTTGATTACCATGACCACCATTATACCAATTTTTATGGTAACTTTTTGCCCAAAAGATAAAAAAATATCTATGCGAAACCTCTAAATTAGAAAATCTAATGATTAATTTTTTAACTAAATTTATTACTGACAAGCTAAAATTTATTCCAATTGTTTGGTCGATTATATAAACTAAAATATTAACATCTACTGCAGAATCTGTAATACCAGAAATTGAAATAGGGATTTAATTATTCACGCACTACGTTTTAGTATGATTCTGATGCTAATATTGACTTATATCGTTTGGACAGGATAATACCGGGAATGGTAGCAGTCGACATTTCGATTAAAGATAAGTCGAAGTATTTTCCAATGTTGCCGACTTGTGTGTGTAGATAGCAATGGTAAAAGAAAATCGTTGCTGGAATGAGAAAGAGGATAGTCCGCAAGGTGCATTTAACAATGCTGAGGTTTTTAATGACTTGTTAGAGACCAATACCAGTAAGAAATACTCTCTACTGGTGAAAAATGGGTTGCTTCTCTTAAAAATACGCTAGAAATAACGAGCATTACACACAGTGTTTGCATCTATTTTAGTATTATTAGTAAGCTTTATTCCATTATTGATGACACAATTAGTAAATATTTAGGTATTAGCTATTTTTATTTCTGAGGCGTTAATTATTGATGTGCTGATTGCACTAACAACCATTTTATTGCTAGTTTATACTTTCAAGCCAAAATATGTCTTTAATAATAAGTAATAATTAAACGTTAATTTTTTAAAAAAAGGTTGCTTTTGTGGACTTTTTTGATTGACAAACAAGACTTATTTTAATAATGGATAGAGTGCTTTTTTATTACTGAAAGCGTGATTGCTAACGTATAATTTTGATAATTATTGATTGAATTATAATTAATGGCGTTAATTGTACAAAAATACGGTGGCACTTCAGTCGTTTCGGCTGAACGTATTCAGGCGGTTGCACAAAAAATCAAAGCATTTAAAGAAACAGGCAATCAATTGGTAGTAAGTGTATCTGCCATGAGTGGTGAAACCAATCGAATGACTGCACTTGCACAAACTATTCAAAATACACCTTCTCTAAGAGAAATGGATGTTTTATTAACGACTGGTGAACAAGTGACGATTGCTTTGCTTACTATGGCGTTGCAACAGTTAGGTTGTGATGCGATTTCTTATACAGGTTCGCAAGTACGTATTATGACTGATTCTGAACATAGTAAAGCACGCATCAAGTCGATTGATGATCATCGTATTTGTCAAAGCCTAGCTCAAGGCAAAGTTGTTGTTGTAGCAGGATTTCAAGGTGTGGATGAAAATGGACACATTACCACGTTAGGTCGTGGTGGTTCTGATACTACTGCTGTGGCACTTGCGGCTGTGCTTAAGGCTAACGAATGCCAAATTTATACTGATGTAGATGGTGTGTTTACAACTGATCCTCGTATTGAGCCAAATGCTAGAAAAATGAATGTTGTGAGTTATGAAGAGATGTTAGAAATGGCGTCGCTTGGCTCAAAAGTTTTGCAAATTCGTTCAGTGGAGCTTGCATCAAAATATAAAGTACCATTAAGGGTATTGTCATCTTTGATTGACAATCCAGTAGGTACGTTAATTACCAGTGAGGAGAATATTGTGGAACAGGCAGTTATTTCAGGCATTGCTTATAATAAAGATGAGGCAAAATTAAGTTTAATCGGTGTACCAGATAAGCCTGGTATTGCATTTAAAATTTTAAGCCAAATTAGCGCAGCTAATATCGAAGTTGATATGATTGTGCAAAGTGTATCAGCACGTGAAGGCTTGACTAATTTTGCTTTTACTGTGCATAGAAATGATTTTAAAATCGCTAGTAAAATTCTAGATCGTTTGTGTCAAGAATTAAGCGCAATAGCTGTTCAAAGTGATAATAAAGTAGTTAAAGTATCATTAGTGGGTATTGGTATGTGCTCTCATGTGGGTATTGCCTCGAAAATGTTTGAGGTATTGCATAATGAGGGTGTTAATATTCAAATGATTTCCACCAGCGAAATTAAAATTTCAGTGGTGATTGATGAGAAGTATTTGGAATTGGCAGTGCGTTCATTACACGTTGTGTTTGAATTGGATAAGGAATAAAAATGCATACATTTGACAATAGGGATGGTTTAATTTGGTTTGATGGTGAGTGGGTAGATTGGCGTGAGGCCAAAGTCCATGTATTAACTCATACTCTGCACTATGGCATGGGCGTATTTGAAGGAGTTCGTGCATACGAAACCCAAAAAGGACCAGCAATTTTTCGCCTTGAAGAACATACCAACAGGTTGTTTAATTCTGCCAAAATTATGAACATGAATATTGGATTTTCCAAAGACGAACTTAACCAAGCCCAAAAAGATGCAGTTGTTAAAAATAATCTTGATAGTGCCTATATTCGCCCTATGTGCTTTTATGGCTCGGAAGGCATGGGATTACGTGCTGATGGACTTAAAGTGCATACCATTATTGCTGCTTGGAAATGGGGGTCGTATTTAGGTGAAGATAATATGAAAAATGGCATTCGCATTCGCACTTCAAGTTATGCGCGCCATCATGTTAATGTTGCTATGACTAAAGCCAAGGCCAATGGAAATTACATTAACTCAATGCTGGCTTTGCAAGAAGCTTTAACTGATGGCTATGATGAGGCATTAATGTTAGATGTTGATGGTTTTGTGGCTGAAGGTAGTGGTGAAAATATTTTTATTATGCAAAATGATGTTATTTACACACCTGATTTAACTTCAGCACTGGCAGGTATTACCCGTGATACTGTATTCAAATTGGCAACTGATTTGGGTTATGAAGTGATTGAAAAACGTATCACTCGTGATGAAGTGTGTATTGCAGATGAGGCATTTTTTACAGGTACAGCGGCAGAGATAACCCCTATTCGTGAACTTGATAATCGTACAATCGGTTTAGGTACATGCGGTCCAGTAACTGAACAGTTGCAAACCTTATATTTTGATTCTGTTTATGGTAGAAATGAGCAATACCAACACTGGATTGCCAAGGGGTTTTGTTAATGGATTTATTCGTAGATAATTTTCAAAAAACATGTGAGTTTTAGTGTTGTGGAAGAAAAATATTTGTCATTTCATTGTCCACCACTAAAGGCGCAAAAGTGAAACATGCACCTGCACCCCAAGACATTTTTAAAATACAACAGTAATGATAAAGCATCTTGTTGTACTGTAGTACCAGTTACGGGAAAAAACTTTAATGAGCGGTAATTCGTCAAATATTGTTTTAGTTGGACCGATGGGCTCTGGCAAGACATCAGTTGGTCGTCGTTTGGCCTGCTCTCTTAAGCGTGATTTTTTTGATTCAGACTTTGAAATAGTAGCACGTACAGGTGTGGCCATTGAGCATATTTTTGATGTAGAGGGTGAACAAGGCTTTCGCAAACGCGAAACACAAATGTTGGCTGATTTATGTGAGATTAAGAATATTATCATTGCCACTGGCGGCGGTATTGTCATTAATCTTAAAAATAGAGAAATGCTTAAACATGATAATTTTGTAGTGTATTTATCATCAACAATTGAACAATTGCTCAAACGTACCATAAATTCTAAATCTAGGCCACTACTTGAACAATCAAGCAATCGAGAAAAAATCATTCGTGATTTAGTATCAAAGCGTGAATCTTTATATCAAGAGGTAGCAGATGTGGTGATTGATACCACAGATAAGAAGTTATATGTTATTATTAACGAGATTAAAAAGGTCGTTTCAGCATGAAAAAAAACCTAACGACTGCGTTGATTTTTATTACTTGTCTTGATGTTCAAGCAATAACACAAAATGAATTTATTAAGCGTTTAAAAGATACGCATCCTTTTTTTACACAGCTTGATTTATCTGTACAAATTAAGAAAATTGATCAACAAGCAACCACGGCTAATCAAGATTGGATCGTTAGCGTAAACACTAATTTTAAGAGTGAAGATGTGAATAATATTTCATCCATAACGACTTATAATAATTTAAATACCACTTTAGTTGATTTTTCAGCAACTAAAAAAATAGTAAGTTTAGGTGCTAATATTACTCTCAAGCATAGTTGGAAAGATAAAAATAAGGCTACAACTGCCAGTTTAAACACCAATAGAAATAAATTTTCTATTGATTATGTTCATCCACTTTTGAAAAATGCAAGTGGTATTAATGATCGTCTAAATATAGATTTATCTAATATTGACATACAAATATCTAAGCTTGAAGCTACTGAGCAACAAGAGGTTTTTATACTTACCCAACTAAAAAAATTTATTGATTTAGCTTATGCTCAAGTGCGTTTAATGATTAATAATCAACGGCTAAATTTAGCCATTCAAGAATTGACTCTGGTTAAACAAAAATTTACCATGTTAGTCGTTGATAAGGTTGATGTATTGTTACAAGAAGATGCTTATCAAAGTGCTAAACAGCAACAACTTCAAGCCCAGCAAGATTTAAATATTTTGCGCCATGAAATGGCCATTACTTTAGACATTAGTTTTTCTGATGTTAAAGCTGAATTTGATTTATATCAACGCTATACAACTAATGATGACAATCTTAAACAATATTTGTTAACTAATTCTAGAATATTAAAAATAGCTGATTTAAGTCAAGACTTACTAAAACGTCAACTAAAGAGTGACAGAAATAATTCGAAAGTACAACTTGACTTGAAATTTGGTATTAGTAGTGAAGGTGAAGATAGTCGTTATATAGATTCTATTTTTAATCAAAGTCCATCGTGGAATATTGGTTTGGAGTTGAGTTATCCTATTGGTAGTACGCAAGCCAAGTCGACCATTGAAAAAACACAAATAAAACTTGCTAGAGCTAAAGAGCAAAAGCAAGAGAAATTATTAAACATCCATGCCAAAGCAAAAGCATTAAAGCAAAAAATTCAGTATTTGGTGGAAATACTTGAATCCAATAAAATGCAAATCAAAATTGCCAAGGCGCGCACTAAAGAGGAAAAACGAAGATACAACAACACCAACTCTCAAACAAGTTTTGTTATTTCAGCACAAAACAATGAGCAAAGTGTAAATCTTAACCACATCCAAGTAGCAAAAAAATATCAACAATCAGTGCTTGATTTCAAGGCGACTATTGATCAATTATTGCCATGATGAATTTTGCTTTAAGAAACGCTTTATGAACATTAAATACATGGTTACTATAAAACGCTCATACTTATGTTTTTAAGGTTTTACTAACACTAAAATAACTCTAATTCATTATAGGGCAATTGTTCTTATCATCCAATTGGACTCCTGGTAGTTACCTGATTCGTTATTTTGCTAAAAATATTATCAGTATTAAAGCCAAAAACCACCACCAGAAAATACCAGTTAAAAAATTATATGAACTTTATCGCTTATAATTATCAAGATTGACTATCCTGTAGAAATGGTAGATTTAGAGTTTGATGTAAGAGACTAACCATAAAATGGTAATTACTAGAAAGTACAATGTAGATATCAAATGTTTAGCAAAGGATTTGTCAATTATGTACACTCATCATATTTATTTTTAACTTTTAAAAACCATCAAATCTGCTTTTCCATTAACAGAAAAACTACACGTGTCAATTGTGTATTTTTGAAGGTTTTATGTCATATTATGATAAACTATCTTTATTATACGTCCAAATTTTAACGCCAAAGAAATACTTAACCCCTTTTTGCCTAAACCATAACGCGAGTGCAACAATCTTTAGCAGAGTCTAGTTATGACACATTGGACTAGAAGACAATACTATTAAGTGATAAAATCATCATGGTTAACCGTGAAAAAGTGAGTAAGCATAGTTTGGCTGGCAACAATCAATTAGTACGCTATTCATGAAGTAATTGAAATAGAGATTTTAGGAGATGAATTGTTATTTTAGATATTCGTTAACATAATCAATAGCGAAAAGACTTCTTGTATGCTAAGCACTCAAAATTATTTGAGTGCAGAAACCCTAGAAAGATAAAAATGGTCTTCACAAGTAAAATAAATAATCCTAAAAACACACACACTATTAAACTTAGAATGATTTTACCAAAATTATTAGTTAAACCAGTCGGGCGTGCAATTAGTGATTTTAAAATGATTAAAGAGAGGGATAAAATACTTTTGGCAGTATCTGGTGGTAAAGACTCGCTGAGTTTATTCCATATTTTGCGCCATTTTCTTGCTTCAGCCCCAATTAGTTTTGAACTTGGTGTAGTCACGATTGACCCTCAAGTAGATGGTTTTGAGCCACAGGCTTTGAAAAGTTTTTTTAAAAAATTTGACGTACCTTATTTTTTTGAATCCTTTCCAATTATGAAACAAGCCGAAAAAAGCATGAAGGGTAATTCATATTGCTCTTTTTGTGCTCGTATTAAACGAGGACTAATGTATCAAGTGGCACGGCGTGAAGGCTATAATGTTTTAGCATTGGGACAGCATTTAGATGATTTGGCTGAATCATTAATAATGTCAATATGTCATAATGGCAAAATTCAGACCATGAAAGCACATTATATTAACGACGCAAAGGATTTGCGTATTATTCGACCATTAGCGTACGTTCGAGAAAGACAATTAGCTAATTTTGCCAAAACAATATGTTTGCCTGTAATTAAAGATTCTTGCCCAGCTTGCTACCAAATGCCTACCGAACGAGTACATTTTAAACATTGGTTGTTAACTGAAGAAAAGCGTACGCCAAATTTGTATAAAAATCTACTAAGTGCTATGAAACCCATGCTAAATGAGGCTAAGGAATGTTTGAATGATTAGGCTTATTCTTTGGGTTTTTTCAATTATGCCACTGAGATTAAACCATTTTATTGGTACATTGATTGGCCAATGTTTATATTTAACAAAGTCTGATTCCAGAGCTGTGGTGAGTAAGAATATTCAACTTTGTTTTCCAAAATTTAACCTAGAGCAACAACAAATACTAATTAAAAAATCACTGATAGAGTCAGGTAAGAGTTTAAGTGAGTCTGGATTTATTTGGTTTAGAAATTTTGATGATAATGCCAAGTATATTACAAAAAAAATAGGCATAGAATATCTTAAAAGCGACAAGACTGTTATCTTATTAGTGCCTCATTTTGGTTGTTGGGAATTGGTGGCTAGAATGGTATCATTATCTGAACCAGTCGTATTTATGTATAAGGCGTTAAAAAACAAGCAGCAAAACGCATTATTACTTTCAAAACGGGAGCAGGGCGATTTATTCATGGCGTCAGCCAATAAAAAAGGCATTATTAAATTACAAAGAGCAATTAATAATAAGCAACTTATTGCTATATTACCCGATCAAGACCCTGGAGAAGTAGGCAGTATTTTGGCACCATTTTTTTCTCAAAATACACGTACAATGACCTTATTGGCTAGACTTGCTAGAAAGAATAATGCTCAAGTAGTAATGGCATGGGCAAAACGCTTGCCCATCGCTAAAGGCTATGAGCTTAACCTTAAACCAGTAAAAATACTGTCTGACACCAATACACTTGAAGATGATGTGTCGCTGATGAATAAAGCCATTGAAGATTTGGTCATAACCCAACCAGAACAATATTTGTGGAATTACAAGCGTTTTAAATCGGTCGTTAAATATTAGTCAATAAAGACTTTTACATATAAACGAAATTTAAGACATTAGGGTTGTGTGATATAATTTGAACATGAAATTTTTTGAAGATATTAAAAGTATTTTTAATCGTGATCCTGCTGCCAGAAACACCTTTGAAATTATAACTTGCTATTCAGGTGTACAAGCTATGTTATTTTATCGCTTGAGCCATCGATTATGGCGATTAAAATTTAAATGGTTGGCAAAATTTATATCATCACTAGCAAGATGGTTTACAGGTGTTGAAATCCATCCAGGTGCTATTATTGGTCGGCGTTTTTTTATTGATCATGGTATGGGCGTAGTTATTGGTGAAACTGCTGAAATTGGTAATGACTGTACTTTATATCATGGTGTTACACTTGGTGGTACAACTTGGCAAAAAGGTAAACGCCATCCTACCCTAGGTAATAATGTCGTGATTGGTGCTGGTGCAAAAATACTAGGTCCTATTACACTTGGTAATCATGTTAGAGTCGGTTCAAATTCTGTTGTGGTTAAGTCTATCAATGAATTTCAAACGGTTGTTGGTGTACCTGGTCGTGTATTGAAAGACCAACAAGTTAAATCAAACCATTTTGATTCTTATGCTGTGGGTGGTGATGTTTATGATCCTACTGTTAAGGCTATTAATTCTATCTTAGCACACCTGCATGACGTGGATTCTCAATTGCACAAAGTGTCAAAAAAATTAAACATCAAAGATCAGCAAGACACTTCTGTAAACGATTTGGAGATTGAAAGTAAATAACCATTTAATATTAAATTTTTTACTTGACTAAATAACTTGGTTAAGTGTATAATCAATCCTGTTATTAACTAGGATTAGGAATGATATGCAATTAACAACCAAAGGTCGTTATGCAGTAATTGCAATGTTAGATTTGGCATCTAACGACACTGGAAAACCCATTACTTTAGATATTATTTCACAAAGACAAAATATTTCATTGTCTTATTTGGAGCAATTATTTGCTAAATTGCGTCGTGCTGAATTGGTTAAAAGTGTACGTGGTCCAGGCGGTGGTTATTTGCTTGATGCCAAGGTTTCTGATATTAATTTAACTCAAATTATCGAAGCGGTAGATGAAAATATTGACTTGCGTCGTTGTAAAGGCATTAAAGGATGTAACAATGGGCGTCAGTGCATTTCTCACCAATTATGGTGCGAAGTTAGTCAACAAATTAGAACATTTTTGAACGGTAAAACCTTGCAAATGGTGATTGACGATCATAGCTCAAACAAAGGAGTGTAAATATGTCAACACCTACTTATATGGATTATTCAGCAACAACACCCGTTGACGAGCGTGTTGCTCAAAAAATGATGCAATATTTAACTACGGATGGTAATTTTGGTAATCCAGCATCAAATTCTCATTATTACGGCTGGAAAGCTGATGAGGCTGTTAAAAAAGCTAGACATCAAGTGGCTGATTTAGTGGGCGCTGACTCAAAAGAAATTGTTTGGACTTCAGGCGCAACTGAGTCTGATAATTTAGCTATTAAAGGTATTGCGCATTTTTATCACAAAAAAGGTAACCACATCATCACTTTAAAAACTGAACACAAGGCTGTATTAGACACTTGTCGGCAATTAGAACGTGAAAATTATGAAGCAACATATTTAGATCCGATGCCCAATGGCTTATTGGATTTAAATGTTTTAAAAAAAGCAATACGTGAAGATACTATACTGGTGTCAATCATGCATGTTAATAACGAAATTGGCGTGATTCAAGATATTGAGGCTATTGGTAATCTTTGTCGTGAAAATAAGATTTTCTTTCATGTTGATGCGGCACAATCAGCAGGAAAAGTGACGATTGATTTATCAAAATTACCCGTTGATTTAATGAGTTTTTCAGCCCATAAAATTTATGGACCTAAAGGAATGGGTGCGCTTTATGTGCGTCGTAAACCACGTGTGCGCATTGAAGCACAAATGCATGGTGGTGGGCATGAGCGAGGTATGCGTTCAGGCACTTTAGCCACACATCAAATTGTTGGTATGGGTGAGGCTTTTGCGATTGCACAAGCTGAGATGAAAGAGGAAAACTCAAAAATTAGACAATTACGTGATCGTTTATTAGCAGGTTTTGTTAATATGGAAGAGGTTGTGATCAATGGTGATATGAAAAATCGTATTCCAGGCAATTTAAATATCAGTTTTAACTATGTTGAAGGTGAATCACTAATGATGGCTGTTAATGATATTGCTGTGTCTTCAGGTTCAGCTTGTACTAGTTCAAGTCTTGAGCCATCATATGTTTTGCGTGCACTAGGTTTGAGTGATGAATTGGCACACTCATCAATTAGATTTACCATTGGACGTTATACAACTGAAGCACAAGTTGATAAGGCTATTAATTTGGTACGTACTAAAGTTGATAAATTACGTGATTTATCTCCGCTTTGGGATATGTTCAAGGATGGCATTGACATCAGTAAAGTTGAATGGACAGCGCATTAAATGAATGTAATAAATACATGGTTTAGCGACTAACAACAAGACTAAAAAGGAGAAAAGAGATGGCATATGGTGAAAAAGTAATGGATCATTATGAAAATCCACGTAATGTAGGCGTATTAGACAAAGACGCTAAAAATGTTGGCACAGGTATGGTGGGTGCACCCGCATGTGGTGATGTGATGCGTTTGCAAATTCAAGTTGATGATAATGGCGTGATTGAAGATGCTAAGTTTAAAACTTATGGTTGTGGCTCTGCCATTGCATCAAGTTCATTATTAACAGAATGGGTTAAAGGAAAAACACTAAATGAAGCGGCAGAAATTAAAAATTCTGATATTGCAGAAGAGTTATCCTTACCACCCGTTAAGATACATTGTTCAGTTTTGGCTGAAGATGCCATAAAAGCAGCCATTAATGATATAAAAAGCAAAGCCTAATCAATAATGGCAATTACTTTAACTGATCGTGCGGTAGAGCGTGTTGCTGATTTTTTAACTAATCGTGGTTTTGGCATAGGCATTCGCTTGAGCGTACAAACTACAGGTTGTTCTGGTCTTGGTTACAACATAGAATTTGTTGATAATACAAACAACGATGATACTGTATTTGAAGGCAACGACATTAAAGTTATTGTCGATGCAAAGAGTTTAATTTATTTAGATGGTACGCAAGTTGATTATATTAAAGAAGGTTTAAATGAGGGTTTTGAGTTTAACAATCCAAATGCTAAAGCTGAATGTGGCTGTGGCGAATCTTTTACGGTTTAGTTTTTTAAAAAAATGGAAAACTATTTTGAGTTGTTTTCATTAGCAGCTGATTTTGATATAAATATCACTAAGCTTAACATTGAATACCAACAACAAGTCGTAAAATTTCATCCCGATAAATTTGTCTCTGGTAGTAATAAAGAAAGGGCTTTGGCATTACAAAATACTTCGTTAATTAACACAGCATTTGACACCTTAAAATCTCCACTTAATCGTGCTAGTTATTTATTAGAATTAAATGGTATTAACGTATTTGACGAAAAAGACACAACAATGACGGTTGATTTTTTAATGTCTCAAATTGAGCTAAGAGAGGTTTTAGAGTCAATTCAAATCAGCAAAGACGAAACAGCTTTAGATAATTTTACTGAAAGAATAGATGAAAAAATTAAACACAATATAGACAGTATTAGAGCTTCATTTGCTAATATAAAAGCATTAAATGAGATTAAAGACTTAGTTAGGGAATTAAAATTTTATGAGCAATTAAATGTTCATGCAAAACAATTAATGGATGAGTGGTTGTAGCAATCAATATCAATAATGGCTTTATTACAAATATCAGAACCTGGTCAAGTATCCGCAATACATCAGCATAAGTTAGCGATTGGTATTGATTTAGGCACGACTAATTCATTGGTTGCATCTGTGATGAGTGGTCAAAGTAAAGTTCTCATCCATGAGAACAATGAGACAATTTTACCTTCGGTTGTGCATTGTGGTAAGGATAATAAATTAACAGTTGGTTGTAATGCTTACCATTATGCAAAAACTGATCCGACTAATACTATTATTTCAGTGAAACGCTTTATGGGCATGAGTTATAAAGAAGTTAGTACATTTAAAAATTGCCCTTATCAATTGCTTGAAAATGGCAATAATGTATTATTTCATACTGCTACAGGGGATCTATCTGCAGTTGAAATTTCTGCTAGTATTTTAGCTTCACTTAAGCAATGTGCTGAGAAATCATTGGGTGGTGCGCTATTTGGCGCAGTAATCACTGTACCTGCTTATTTTAATGATGCACAACGTCAAGCAACTAAAGATGCAGCAACTTTAGCTGGACTTAAAACTTTGCGCTTGCTTAATGAGCCAACGGCAGCAGCAGTTGCTTATGGTTTGGAATCTGGTGAAGAGGGTGTACATGCAATTTATGATTTAGGTGGTGGTACGTTTGATATTTCAATTTTAAGCTTTAGCAAGGGTGTGTTCAAAGTATTAGCAATAAGCGGTGACTCCACTTTGGGTGGAGATGATTTTGATGCACTGATTGTTGATGATTGCATCAAGCAATTGGGTATTAATAAACTTACACCTACTCAAATGCAGAAAATTAAGCAATTTTCACGCACCGCCAAAGAAACTCTGAGTAACCATGAGTTTGCAAAATTTAACTGTATTGAAAAATCTTATCGCATTACTAAGAAAAAATTTGAAATTTTAGCCAAAGTACTTATTAAACGCACCTTATTGTTAACCAAACGAGCTATTAGAGATGCGCAAGTTGATGTTGAAGATATTAAGGACATTATTATGGTAGGTGGCTCCACGCGTATGCCATTAGTTCGCTTTATGGTAAGTGATTTATTCAATAAACCGGTTTTGTGCTCCATTAATCCAGATGAAGTTGTTGCTAAAGGTGCGGCGATACAAGCCAATATTTTGGCTGGTAATAAATCACAAGGTGATGTGTTGTTATTAGATGTATTGCCATTGTCACTTGGGCTTGAAACGATGGGTGGATTAGTGGAAAAGGTCATTCATCGTAATACTACAATTCCGATTATTCGCGCACAAGAATTTACCACCTTTAAAGACGGGCAAACAGCAATGAGTGTCCATGTATTGCAAGGTGAAAGGGAGTTGGTTAAGGACTGTCGCTCATTAGCTAAATTTGATTTGCAAGGTATTCCACCAATGGTAGCAGGTAGTGCTCGTATTCAAATTGAGTTTCAAGTGGATACTGATGGCTTGTTATCTGTGAGTGCTGTTGAGCAAATATCGGGTGTTAAAACAAATATCACCATTAAGCCATCTTATGGGTTAACAGATGTACAAATGGAAAAGATGCTAAAAGATTCTATTTTATTTGCCAAAACTGATATTCAAACTAGACAACTTCATGAAACACAAGTAGAGGCAAACAGAACTATTCAAGCAATAGATTTAGCACTTAAAAAAGATAAGCACATGCTTGATGTTAAAATGCTTAACAATATCTTAACTGCAAGAACGATACTGTTTAACATGGCTCATTCTGATGATGAAAAAGCTATTAAAACTGCCCTTGAAAATCTTGAGAACACCTGCTCAAAATTTGTTGAAATGCGTATGAACAACACCGTTATGAAAGCCATGCAAGGTCATAATGTTGATGAATTTTAAGAAAAATATTTAGGAAACCTAATATGCCACAAATCATTGTATTACCCCATCATGAATTATGCTCAGAAGGCATTGTTATTGAAACTCAATCAGGTGTTAGTGTTTGCGATGCGCTACTTGCTAATGACATTGAAATCGAACACGCTTGTGAAATGTCAAACGCTTGTACAACTTGTCATATTTACCTACGTGAGGGGTTTGATTCAGTGGAGGAATCAGATGAAATAGAAGATGATTTATTAGACAAAGCTTGGGGCTTAGACCCGAATTCTCGTCTATCTTGCCAAACGATTATGGGTGACACTGATTTAGTGATTGAAATTCCAAAATACACCATTAACCAAGTCTCTGAAAACCACTAAAATATTATTTTTTAAAGTAAAACACTAAAAAATACTTTCAAATACAAGAAGCACTTAATATCATAAAATTTAGCAACAAGCACGTTCAAAAATACCCCAGACACTCGAGCTTTCTTCAAGCCATCACTCACTTTTTCTACCTTTTTATTCTCCATTAGCATATAAGACACCAATATTTTTTATAAATTTACTTATCTATATTTAAACACTGAGCACAAAAGATAGCTAACAATCACCACCTTATTCAAAGAACTTTATGGTACACTATGGATACTAAAGAATTAAGCAATAAAATATTTTCAGACTTAAAAAGCACAAGCCATTACTAAAACCGAAGGTTTGATTAATAACAAAGCTAACAAGTTTTTTAATCAGTTTGGTTATGGTCGTATTGAAATTAATATTCATGGATTTAATTCAAAAGAACTTGACTATAGTATTTAAAACCATTCAACTTAGCTAACTACAACAGCAAAGACTTAATCTTTTTCAAGATCAATTCACCCCTGGTGAAACCATTAACTTAGATATTGGTCATCGTATTTTGGTTGAAAATGACATGGCAATCGTGGGTATTAGAGTTTACCGATTATGAAATCAAAAATCTGCACATAAACGTTTAAACATTGGTCTAGAATACCAACGTACTAACTTTATCGCTGATTAATACTGAAAGGACTTAGCACAGGTTATGACATCCAACTGACTACTCAAGCCCATTAATTGGCGGATTTTTCACTATATTAACAAAGTTTTTTCTAGATTATTTGAGTGAAATATTTTGACAAAATCAAGGCTGTCTAAACCATTGATATAAATAGTATCACAATATTTTTATTGATGTTCACTTTTAATGATTTCTTAATACTACTTAATGTGTTAATAGATTCATTTGTATTGGCAACCGCTTTTAGTACGTGTCATATAAGATACCAGTCATTTTGATTGCTGAACAGTATATGGGCAATCATATCCACACATTATATGATGCCAAATAAATCTACCTTAAAGCCACTTTGTATAATCCATATTTACTTATTTAATATTATTCAATGGTAATACTTGGGAAAGCATTGGTTGCGCGAGATTGTTGGGTTAATTTGGCACTGACTTTTTTAGCTATTTCTTTATAAATCTCAGATATTCTGCCTTCTGGATCTTTAATAACTGTTGGCGTACCTTCGTCAACATCAGTTCGAATATCCATCTCTAAAGGGAGAGCACCTAAAAATTCAACATTCGCATCAGCAGCCATAGTTTCACCACCACCTGTTCCGAAAATAGCCTCTTGGTGTCCGCATTCTGAGCAAATATGTAATGACATATTTTCAACAATACCCAAAATAGGAATGTTAACTTTTTCAAACATTTTTAAGCCTTTTTTAGCATCAATTAGTGCAATGTCTTGCGGGGTTGTTACAATCACAGAACCACTTACTGGAATTTTTTGTGATAGTGTTAGTTGTGTATCACCTGTGCCTGGTGGCAAGTCAATGATCATATAATCAATACCACGCCATAAGGTGTCTCTTAGCATTTGCTCTAAAGCTTGAGTAACCATAGGACCACGCCAAATCATAGGATTGTCTTCATCCACCAAGTAGCCGATTGACATACTTTGTATACCATGGCCCAAAATAGGTAATAATTTTCCTTCAGCAGTGGATTCTGGCTTTACTTTGCTAACGCCTAGCATTCTAGGTTGAGAAGGGCCATAAATATCAGCATCTAAAATAGCAATTTTTGCGCCTTCCATTTGTAGTGCTAATGCTAAATTAACTGCAGTGGTTGATTTGCCAACGCCACCTTTACCCGAGGCAATTGCAATGATATTTTTAACTTCTGGCAGGACATCAACACCTTTTTGAACTATGTACTTAACAATTTTGGTTTTAATATCAACACTAACATGGTTAATACCATTTTTTGCTAATGTATCGGTAATGGTTTTGGATAAGATAGCGTGGTAACTATTAGCAGGATAATTAAGTTCAATGTTAACCTGAATTTTATCACCATCAATGTTAATATCATTAATGATATTTGAAGAAACAATATCTTGTTCGGTATAAATATCAACAACCTTGGATAAAATATTTTCAATTTCCTTGTTCGTTAAATCTGCCATCTTTGTTGTATCCAATTAAGTAAAATAGCGATATTTTATCGTATAATGGTATAAGCCACCCTTAATATTAACAAGCCTATTAACATGACATCGCGAAAAATTCTCGTTACCTCAGCATTGCCTTATGCTAATGGTGAAATTCATTTGGGGCATTTATTGGAATACATTCAAGCTGATATTTGGGTGCGTTTTCAAAAAATGATGGGTAATGAGTGTTATTATGTTTGTGCTGATGATACACATGGCACGCCCATTATGCTTAAGTCTGATGAGCTTGGTATTACTCCTGAGACGTTAATTAAGGGTGTGAGTGAACGCCATCAAGCAGATTTTAAAGAATTTTCAATAGGTTTTAGCAAATATCACTCAACTCATAGTCAGGAAAATAAAGACATTTCTGCTAATATTTATCACAAGTTAAATGATGCTGGTTTTATTAAAACACGTATCATTTCTCAGGCGTTTGATCCTGAAAAACAGATGTTTTTACCCGATCGCTTCATTAAAGGTGATTGTCCTAAATGTGGTGCTAATGACCAATATGGTGATAATTGTGAAATTTGTGGGGTAACCTATTCGCCAACAGAACTAAAAAATGCCAAATCTATTATTTCAGATGCAACTCCAATCGCTAAAGACTCGGAACACTATTTCTTTGACTTGCCTCAATTTGAAACGCAACTTAAAGCGTGGATCAAAGAAGGGCATTTACAAGATGAAGTTAGCAACAAATTATCTGAGTGGTTTGAACAAGGCCTTCAACAATGGGATATTTCTCGTGATGCGCCGTATTTTGGTTTTCAAATTCCTGATGTGGAAGGCAAGTATTTCTATGTTTGGCTAGATGCACCGATTGGCTATATGGCAAGTTTTAAAAAGCTTTGTGATGAACAGGGTTTGGATTTCGATGAATACTTTAATAAAGACTCAAATACAGAGCTTTATCATTTTATCGGTAAAGACATTGTTTATTTCCATGCACTTTTTTGGCCGGCTATATTGATGGGCTCGAATTATCGTACGCCAAGTGCAATCTTTGTACATGGATTTTTAACCGTGAACGGACAAAAAATGAGCAAATCTCGTGGCACATTTATTCAGGCTAGAACTTATCTTAATCATCTTAATCCTGAATGTTTGCGTTATTATTACGCCTATAAACTGTCTGCTAAAATTGACGATATAGATCTTAATTTGACTGATTTTAAACAACGTGTAAATTCAGACCTAGTAGGTAAAGTGGTTAATATTGCTTCACGTAGTACGGGATTTCTTGTTAAGAAATTTAACAAAACTTTATCTGATTATGCTATTGATCCTGAGCTTTATCATGAATTTGTTGCTTGTGGTGATATCATTAAAAAACACTATGAAGCGCGTAATTATAATCAAGCTATGCGTGAGATTATGAAATTAGCCGATAAAGCTAATCAATATATCGATGAGCATAAGCCATGGCAACTGGTAAAAAAAGATACTAAACAAGTGCATGACGTGACTTCACTTGCTATTAATTTATTTAGAGTGTTAATGACTTATCTTAAACCAGTATTGCCTGTTATGGCAAAACAAGCTGAGATGTTTTTAAATATAGATGCGTTCAATTGGCAGGATTTAAAACGTCCTTTAACCAAGCATCAAATTAATACATTCAAACCTTTAATGTCACGTATTGAAGATGAAAAAATTGAGCAAGTTATTGAAGCTTCAAAACAAAACATGCAAGTAGTTGCGTAGAATAAATACTAGAATGATAATATGATTCAAATTGATTTAGGTGTTGCTAAAATTATCAAAGCCAAAAATGTACAAGGCACGGATAAATTATTACAATTAACATTAGATATTGGCGAACAAGAAACACGCAATGTGTTTGCAAGGCATTAAAGCGTATTATACAAATGAGGAATTAGAAGGACGGCTCACCATTATGGTTGCAAACATAGTACCTAGAAAAATGCGTTTTGGTATTTCACAAGGTATGGTGCTTTGCAGCAGGTGATGGTGAATCATTGCATATTTTGTCAGTTGATTCTAATGTCAAACTAGGTATGAAAATCAGCTAACCTTGAAATATTAGCCATTTTTGATTAAAATAATTTTTTTCGGAAGGATTTCAGAGTGGCCGAATGAGCACGCTTGGAAAGTGTGTGTACCTTTGTGTACCGTGGGTTCGAATCCCACTCCTTCCACCATATTAATTTATTATGAAACCAAATTTCCAACCTAAAAATATTGTCAAAACCATTGAAAAATTAACCAGAAATGGGCTTAAGGTGGTAGAAAAAGCAAGCCTTGGTACTAGTTGGAATAGTGTGGTTGCAGCTACTGATCAAACGGCTCTTGAATTGGATAAGTTCACTAGTGTTAACTCACACTTAAATGCAGTCATGTTTAGTGATGAATTTAATCAACAATATGAAAAAACATTGCCAATCATTACTAATTTTTATTCTAATATATCTACCAACAAAGGTTTATATCAAGCTTATAAAACACTCAAAAAAACTAATCTTAATAAGCAACAACAACATATCGTTAAAGATGTCATAAAGAGCTTTGAGCTTTCAGGTGTGGACTTGGAAGGCAATTTTGCGCATAGATTTAAATCCATTAAGAAAAAACTAAGTCTACTTAGTAATGAATTTTCTAGAAACGTTTTAAAGTCCACTAATGAGTGGAAAAAAATTGTAGATAAAGATGAGTTAAAAGGCTATAGTGATAATGAACTAGAAAAAATTAAAACTGATAAGGGTTATGAGTTAAGTTTACAAATGCCTGTTTATATGGATGTTATGACTTATTTAGACAACCGAGATTTAAGAGAAGAAGTGTATAGAGCTTATGTATCAAGAGCTTCAGAATTGGGTATTACTTCAACTGATTATAATAACAAGCCAATTATGGATGAGATTTTATCATTGCGCGCTGAAATGGCTAATATCTTAGGTTTTGAGCATTATGCGCAGTTATCTATTATGTCTAAAATGGTTAGTACAATTGATGAAGTGCTTCAGTTTTTGTATAATTTGGTAGAGCGTTCAAAGCCTCAGGCGCAATTAGAGTTAGAAGAACTAAAGAAGCTTTCAGGAATTGATTTAAAACCGTGGGATTTTGGGTTTTATAGTGAAAAACTTAAAGAGCAAAAATTTGGATTTAAAAAATCTGATCTAACTCCATACTTCCCAGAGAGTAGTGTATTAAACGGACTATTCTCAACTATTGAAAATTTATATCAAATTAAAATTGAGAAAATACAGCAAGATAGCTATCATGTTGATGTTAAAGTTTTAAATGTTAGTGATAAAAATGGACTCATTGGTAGAATTTATCTTGATTTATACGCTAGAAGAAACAAGCGTTCTGGCGCATGGATGACAGATTATCAACCTTTAATTGAACCTCATAAACCTGTTGCTTTTGTGGTTTGTAACCTTAATTCCTACACTAAAGACAAACCAGCTTTATTTGAATTTGATGAGATTGTTACTCTATTTCATGAATTTGGACATGCGTTACACCATCTATTGACTAAGGTTAAATACCCTTGTGCTGCAGGTATATCTGGTGTGCCATGGGATGGTGTGGAACTTCCTAGCCAATATATGGAATTTTATGCGTTTGAAAAACAAGTCATAGCCTTAATTTCAAAGCACTACAAAACTGGGCAATCTTTGCCCGATGATTTGTTTAATAAACTCATTGCTTCTAAAAATTTCCATTCAGCATTGGCTATGTTACGACAGTGTGAGTTTTCATTGTGGGATCTTAAAACACACATGTCAAATTCAGATACTTATGAAGTATTAACCCAAGTTCGATCAGAAACAGCGCTGATGGATAGCATTGATGAAAATAGATTTTTAAACACTTTTGGTCATATTTTTTCAGGGAGTTACGCAGCAGGATATTTTAGTTATAAATGGGCAGAAGTTTTAGCAGCTGATGCTTATTATTATGTACAAGGGGAAGGCGGTATTGGCTCTAACGCCTCTAAAGATTTCTTGTATAATATTTTGGAGATAGGTGGTAGTTTGAATTTTATGCAACAATATATAAAGTTTAGAGGTAAAGAGCCTTCGATTAATGCTTTATTGCAAGCAAATGGTATTTTTTAGCACATACTTAATTAAGGAAAAATATGATTAAATTTATTCTCAGTATTGTTATTATCTTAGCATTGATTGGTGGCGCTGTACAGTTTATTGCAACTGATGAAAGCTGGTCTTTAGTCATGAATAAGGAAGTTGCACTTAATAGTATTCAAAATGGTACAATTACAATCTATGAGTTAATTTCTGATGCTGATAAAATCAAAAGTGTTGACTTGACAACAGTAAAATAATCAACATTTTCAAGTAATTTTTTAATCTTCGTTAATGTGAATGAAGCTGTTAAATTTTGCTGAATACAATTGAGCCATTAGTGCCACCAAATCCAAATGAGTTAGAAATGGCATGATTGATTGTCATTTCTCGTGCTTCATTAGCACAATAATCTAAATCACAATTTGGGTCTTGATTGATGATGTTAATGGTTGGTGGTGCAATTTGATTTTTAATGGCGAGTGCAGTAAAGATGGCTTCAATGCCACCAGCAGCACCTAATAAATGCCCAGTCATAGATTTGGTTGAACTCATGACAATGTTATAAGCGTGCTTATCAAGGGCCAATTTAGTAGCATCTGTTTCTGCTTGGTCGCCTGATGGCGTGGAAGTACCATGTGCGTTAATATAATCAATTTGATCGGTGTTAATACCTGAGTTTTTTAGTGAATTTTGCATGCATCTGGCCGCACCTTCTCCGCCTTTTGAAGGTAGTGTTATGTGATAAGCATCACTACTCATGCCATATCCTGAAACTTGTGCATAAATTTTTGCACCACGTGCTTTAGCGTATTCGAACTCTTCTAACACCACAACACCTGCACCATCACCAAGCACAAAACCATCTCTGTCTTTGTCCCAAGGGCGAGAAGCGTTTATTGGGTCATCATTACGAGTAGACAATGCATGTGCTGCAGCAAAACCACCTAAACCACAGTTGGTGGTTGACATTTCAGCACCACCAGTAATCATTACATCAGCATCATCATATTCAATCAAACGAGAAGCGCCGCCAATATTGTGAGTGCCTGTACTACAGGCACTCACAATAGCAAAATTAGGGCCTTTTAAGCCATATTTTATAGAAAGATTGCCTGAAATCATGTTGATAATTGAAGAGGTGACAAAAAAAGGTGAAATGCGCTTTGCTCCTTTTTCTCTGAATAAATCTGCAGTTTTTTCAATTGTACCAAGACCACCAATGCCAGCACCGATAGTAACACCGATACGATGGGCATTTTGTTCGGTAACTTCAATACCACTGTCTTCAATAGCTTGAATGCCAGCGGCCATACCGTAATGGACAAAAGTGTCCATTTTTTTGGCATCTTTAGGCTTTAAGTAGTCGGTAATTTCAAAACCTTTGACCGAGCCACCAAACGTAACCGATTGACCTTTGGTATCGATATTAGTAAGTGAAGCAATGCCAGAATGACCCTTAAGAATATTATCCCAAGATTCATCTACACTTAAACCGACTGGGCAAACCATACCCATACCTGTAATAACAACTCTTCTTTTACCCATAATGTTTTAAAACTTAATATAAAAAGCACTTAATTTTAAGAAAAATAACTTTATTGCGTTAAGTTGATAAACGAAAACTATAAATTATTGTTAACGTAATCAATTGCTTGTTGAACTGTGGTAATATTTTCAGCTTGATCGTCAGGAATTTCACAGTCAAATTCTTCTTCAAGAGACATAACTAATTCAACAGTATCCAAAGAATCTGCACCTAAATCATCAATAAAAGAAGCATTGTTATCAATATCGCCGCTTACGTCTAATTGTTCAGCTACAACTTTTTTTACTCTTTGTTCAATACTCATTTGTTATTTCCTTAACTATTTTAATAGCTATTATTTTATCGTCAAAAAGAGGTTATACAAGATTAAATTTAAAATTTTTTATTAAAGTATTTTATGTAAATAATGCTAAATTTGATATCGGGTTGGGTCTGCTACTTTTGCTTCTATAAAGCCTAATTTTCTATATTCACACGCATCACAAATGCCACAAGCTTTTCCACTTTTATCTGCCTGATAGCATGTTGTTGTTAGTGAATAGTCAATGCCAAGAGAAAGTCCTTTTTTGATAATTTGTGCTTTATTCAAATGAATTAGCGGCGTATGAATGGTTAATTTTTTCCCTTCAATACTTTGTTTAGTGGCAAGATTAGCCATTACCTCAAATGCTTTGATATAAATCTCTCTACAATCAGGATAACCTGAGTAATCCAGTGTATTAACACCAATAAATATATGCTGACAGTCTAATACTTCTGACCATGATAGTGCATAGGATAAAAAAATAGTATTACGAGCAGGTACGTAAGTGATCGGAATATCATCGCTTTTAGAAAATTTTGGTATGTCTATTTTATCATCTGTTAAGGCAGAGAAATCAATATTAGATAAAGATATTTTCATAACTCTATGTTTAATAGAGCCAAAAATTTTGGCAAAATTCTCAGCAGATTTTAACTCTGACTTTTGTTTTTGTCCATAATCAAAACTCAGACTATAACATTCAAAGTTTTTTGTTTTGGCAATAGCTAAAGTTGTAGTAGAATCTAGCCCACCAGATAAAAGAATAACGGCCTTGATTTTATGTCTAGTATTAGACATTAGCCAAATTACCTTTTTCTTCTAACCATTTTTTTCGATCAGCTGCGCGTTTTTTACTTAACAACATGTCCATAGTTTGAAAAACTTGCAATGGATCATCTAATGTGAGTTGAATTAAGTGCCTAGTATCAGGTAGCATGGTGGTTTCTCTTAGTTGATATGGATTCATTTCACCCAAACCTTTAAAACGCTGAACTTGAATTTTAACATGCTTGTTTTTATTTTCTATTTTTTTAATAATAGCATCTCGTTCATTGTCATCAAGGGCGTAATGAACATATTTTCCTGCATCCACACGATACAAGGGTGGCATTGCAACAAATATATGTCCTTTTTGAATAAGTTTTTGGAAATGTTTTACGAATAAAGTGCAAATGAGCGTAGCAATATGTGCGCCATCTGAATCGGCATCAGCAAGAATACAAATTTTTCCATATCTCAAGCCAGATAAATCTTCACTATTAGGCTCAAGACCAATAGCAATGGCAATATCATGAATTTCGTTACTGGCCAATACTTGCTCAGAATCAACCTCCCAAGTGTTTAAAATTTTACCGCGTAGTGGTAAAATAGCCTGATACTCTTTGTCTCTTGCCTGTTTGGCAGAACCGCCTGCAGAGTCACCTTCAACTAAAAATACTTCTGTTTGATTAAGATCAGTACTAGTACAATCTGATAATTTTCCAGGCAGGGCAGGACCGCTAATTATTTTCTTGCGAATGACCTTTTTATTAGTTTTAAGTCTTGCTTGTGCATTGGCAATAGCCAATTGAGCGATTTGCTCTGCAATGCTAGTATGTTGATTTAGCCAAAGACTAAAGGCATCTTTAACGACATTGGCAACAAAACTAGCACTCTCTCTAGAGGAAAGTCTTTCTTTAGTTTGTCCGGAAAATTGAGGGTCTAATATTTTAATAGATAATGTATAAGCAATTTTTTGCCAGATATCATCAGGCGTGAGTTTGATGTTTTTGGGGATTAAATTTCTAAATTCGCAAAATTCTTTTAGGGCTTCATTAAGCCCTGATCTTAACCCATTAACATGTGTACCACCACCAATGGTTGGAATAAGGTTAACATAACTTTCAGCCACAACATTGGTGTTGTATTGCGTCCATGCAAGCGAACAATTAAGTTGCTGTTCGTCAGTTTTATAATCAATAATAAATGGTGTGGGTGGTAGGCAATCTAAAACATCTAAAGATATAGACAGATAATCTTTTAAGCCTTCTTTGTAAATCCATTTATCTGTTGCTTCATCTATTTCATTATAAAAATTAACCTCCAAACCTGGACATAAAACCGCTTTAGAGCGTAGATTATGGCGTAATTTGGTTACAGAGAATTTAATGGTGTCAAAAAACTGTGCATCAGGTTTGAATTTAACAGTGGTACCTGTGTTACGTTTTCCAACTTTGCGAGTTATTTCAAGTTCTGTTTGCTTAAAACCGTTTGAAAAAGTGATGTAATGTTCTTTAGCGTCCCTTTTAATCCAGATTTCTACTAAGGTGGATAGGGCATTAACCACTGAAATTCCAACACCATGTAAGCCGCCTGAAAATTGGTATGAATCATTTGAAAATTTTCCACCTGCATGGAGTTTGGTTAAAATAACTTCAACACCTGATTTTCCTTCTTTAGGGTGAATATCCACAGGCATACCTCGACCATTATCTTCAACGGATAAAGAACCATCTTTGTATAAAATAACGCTAATTTTAGAAGCATATCCTGCAATTGTTTCATCAACACTATTGTCAATAACTTCTTGGGCAAGGTGGTTTGGGCGCTCAGTTTCAGTGTACATTCCTGGACGTTTACGTACTGCTTCAAGACCTGTTAAAATCTCAATAGAGGATGAATCGTAGTTACTCATAATGAATTAATACAACTTAGGGTGTAAAAAATAGTGCATTCCCCATACAAAAATAAGGCGAATAGCTCACTATTTGACGAGCTTTTAGGTAAGAGGGGTCCTTGTTTTATGTGCTTCATAGGTTATGCTAGGCTAATGCAGTGGTCTTAATGTTTGAATATGATAATTTTACAAGTATCATACCAAAAAAAAGCTCCATTTTATGGAGCTTTTTATTTACTTAAATAAAAAAATTGTTACATCATACCGCCCATGCCACCCATATCAGGTGCTGCAGCAGTAGCAGGTGTATCTTGAGGAGTATCAGTAATCATCGCCTCAGTTGTAATCATAAGACCTGAAATACTGGCAGCATGTTGTAACGCTGCACGAACAACTTTTGTTGGATCTAAAATGCCCATCTTAAGCATATCACCATATTTTTCTGTTGCTGCATTGTAGCCATAATTATCTTTACCTTTGGCAACTTCGTTAAGAATAACAGAAGCCTCACCACCACCATTTGTTACAATTTGGCGTAATGGTGCCTCCATAGCGCGTTTAGCAATGTCAATACCAATATTTTGATCATGATTATCACCCGTTAATCCATCTAAGGCTTTAATAACACGAACCAAGGCAACACCACCACCAGGAACGACACCTTCTTCAACAGCAGCACGAGTGGCGTGTAACGCATCATCAACACGGCCTTTCTTTTCTTTCATTTCAACTTCAGTAGCAGCGCCTACTTTAATCACAGCAACACCACCTGATAATTTAGCCAAGCGTTCAAGCAATTTTTCCTTATCATAATCGCTCGTTGTAGTTTCAATTTGTGCTTTAATTTGTGCAATACGGCCATCAATATCGACTTTTTTGCCAGCACCATCAACAATGACAGTGTTTTCCTTGCCAATTTCAATGCGTTTAGCAGTACCAAGATGTTCTTCAGTTACCTTTTCTAAAGACAAACCAACTTCTTCTGAAATAACCATACCACCTGTTAGTACGGCAATGTCTTCCAAAATTGCTTTACGACGATCGCCAAAGCCAGGAGCTTTAACCGCTGCAACTTTAACAATACCACGCATATTGTTAACTACTAACGTGGCTAACGCTTCACCATCAATGTCTTCGGCAATGATTAGCAAAGCTTTGCCTGATTTTTGAACTGCTTCTAATGTAGGCAATAAATCACGAATATTTGAAATTTTACCGTCATGTAATAATACAAAAGGTGTTTCAAGATTAGCAGTCATTGATTCTTGATTGTTAACAAAGTAAGGTGATAAATAGCCGCGATCAAACTGCATGCCCTCGACCACATCAAGTTCATTTTCAAAACCAGAACCTTCTTCGACTGTAATAACACCAGCTTGACCCACTTTTTCCATGGCATCAGCAATAATATCACCCACAGAAATATCAGAGTTTGCAGAAATGGTACCAACTTGGGCAATGGCTTTTGTATCATTACAAGGTTGTGAGAACTCACGCAACGCATTAACAGCAGTTTCTGTTGCTTTGTCAATACCTCGTTTAAGGTCCATAGGGTTCATGCCTGCCGCTACTGATTTAACACCTTCAATAACAAGCGCTTGTGCAAGTACAGTTGCTGTTGTAGTTCCATCACCAGCAATATCATTGGTTTTTGATGCCACTTCTTTGACCATTTGTGCACCCATGTTTTCAAATTTACCTTCCAAGGTAATTTCTTGAGCAACAGAAACACCATCTTTGGTAATTGTGGGACCACCAAATGATTTATCTAGTACAACATTTCTACCTTTAGGTCCTAGTGTTACTTTAACTGCGTTAGCTAGCATATTAACACCATCTAACATTAAATTTCTAGCTTCTGAGCCAAATTTTATATCTTTTGCTGACATTTTTAATCTCCTTTATTCAATAATTGCGACAATATCGTCTTCACGTACAACTAGCAATGTTTCACCATCTACTTTAATTTCGTTACCCGCATATTGACCAAATAATACCTGGTCTCCAACTTTAACATCTAATGCAATAACATCACCATTATCGTTAATTTTGCCGTTACCAATCGCCAAAATTTCACCCTTTGAAGGCTTTTCTGTGGCTGAATCTGGAATGATTAATCCACTTTCAGTGGTTTTTTCCTCTTGTGTTCTACGGACAATCACACGATCGTGAAGGGGACGAATATTCATTTTTTTCTCCTAGATTAATAAACAAATAAATAATTTTTAAGCTTAATGCTTGAACTTAAAAATCAGTCTTTAAAGAGATTGCTCTTGTAAGTTTGATTTAAGCTTTTGCATAGCTTTAGTTTCAAGTTGGCGCACTCTTTCTTTTGAGATACCATACTTGTCTGCTAAAGTATGTAGGGTTGTTTTTTCTTCTTTCAAGTATCTAGATTGTAAAATATCTAAACTTCTTTCATCTAATGATGATAAGGCTTTATAAAGTTGCTGCTGTTGATTCTGTTTTGAATCGTTTATTAGTAACAACTGTTCAGGTGTTTGGACGTTTTCATTGGTTAAGTATTGTTCTGGTGCGAGAGAATCCTCATCATCAGACACTTCAAATGTTACGTCGTTAAATTGCAAACGCGATTCCATCTCCAATACATCTTTACGACGTACACCCAAATCATTAGCAATTTTATCTGCCTGCTCTTCGTTCAATGAACTATAAATATGTGCTTTGGCTTGTTTAAGTTTGAAAAATAATTTGCGTTGTGCTTTGGTTGTGGCAACTTTAACGATTTTCCAATTCTTGAAAATAAATTCGTGAATTTCTGCACGAATCCAATACACCGCGAATGAGGCAAGACGTACATTTCTATTTGGATTAAAACGCTTAACTGCCTTCATTAATCCAATGGTACCTTCTTGCACAAGATCGGCCTGTTCAAGGCCATAGCCTTTGTAGCCATGGGCAATAAAGGCGACAAAACGCATGTGCGACAAAACTAATTTTCTGGCTGCACTTAAATCGTGATTTTCATACAATTTAACGGCTAATTCATGTTCTTGTTCACTGTTTAAGATAGGTGGATATTTTTGAACCTCCAAATTTGAGATTTTTTTAGCAGGTAATAATGCGAATTCTTGATTCATTTTGTTAAATAACTAACGATAAATATTAGAAAGGGTCGATATTATAGGCTATATCAATGTTTTAAGCAAATCTTTGTGTTTGATTGATTGTTGTGCTAACGTTAGACGTTCGGCTTGAACAATGATTGATAAATTATTCAGAGCTACGTCAAAATTATCATTAATAATTAGATAGTCAAATTCATTAAAATGTTGCATTTCATTGTCTGCATCATGCATTCTTCTGCCAATAATACTTTGTTTGTCTTGTCCTCTATCGGTTAAGCGTTTTTTTAATACCGCTTGAGAAGGTGGGAGAATAAAAATACCAACTGAGTGATTAAAAGTTTGTTTAATCTGTCTAAAACCCTGCCAGTCAATCTCTAAAATAACATCAGAATCATTATTTAACAAATTTTGAACCAATTGTTTGGCGCTACCATAATCATTATCAAACACTTGTGCTGATTCAATAAAGCCGTTGTTATTTTTTATTTTATTAAATTCATCTTTAGAAACAAAAAAGTAGTTTTCACCCTGTACTTCACCTAAGCGTGGCGCTCTTGTGGTGTGTGAAACTGAAACACACAAATGATCAATTTTTTTAATGAGCGCTTTAACTAATGAAGTTTTTCCACACCCTGAAGGGGCGGAAATAACAAACAACACGCCATTACTCATTGGGCTTGTAACCTTGAATATCATCTACGTCTTCTTTTGAAAAGAAGAACTTATCCATTTGTTCTTTAAGATAACTTTGTGCATTTGAATCCATCAAATTTAAGTTGTTTTCATTGATCAACATGGTTTGGTATTCAAGCCAGAGTTTCCAGCCTTGTTTGGATACGTTACTTAATATTTTTTGACCTAATTCACCAGGATAAGGCGCTCTATCCAAGGCTTCAAGTTGTTGGCCTAATTTAATGCATTTTACAGTATTCATTGTTTTTTTATTCCTATGTTTAACAGTTTTAAGCTGGCAAAATATATAATAATTGCAAGCACAATAGTTGTGCCAAGCAATGTTATTCTTGAACTAACATCAGCTTTTAAATAAAGTTCAACCTCTGATCCAAAAATCAAAATAAAGACAGTCATTATAAAGCTTGCAACCAGGGCTTTAAAAAAAGTTTGATATAAGTTACTAGAAACATTAAAAATAGATTGCTTGTTTAAATAGTAATAGAGCAAACTGGCATTGAGTAAAGCAGAAATAGAAGTGGCTATTGCCAGACCTACATGAGCAAAATAAAAACCTAAAATAACGTTTAAGAAAACATTAGATATCATTGCAATGACCCCAACTTTAACTGGTGTTTTGGCGTCTCCTCTGGATAAAAAAATAGGCGCTAAAATCTTAACAAAAATAAAAGCCATTAATCCTGAACCATAAGCCATCAGACTTGATGATGATTGGAATACAGCAAATGCATCAAATTGATCGTATTGAAACAAGGTAATAATCAGAGGCTCAGCAAGCAATACCAATCCAGCACAAGCAGGTAGTCCAAGTAATAATCCAATTGTTAAAGTATTATTGATTGTTTGTGCAAATTTTTCATCATTTTTATCAGCAAAATGCTGACTTAATTTGGCTAAAGATACTGTTGCTAAAGCAATGCCAATAAGTGCTAAAGGTAGTTCTAATAGCCTATCCGAATAATATAACCATGAAACACTACCACTGACAAGAACTGAAGCAATCATGGTATCGATTAGTAAATTTATTTGTGATACTGAAACCCCAAATAGAGCGGGTAACATACGTTTTTTTAAGGTTTTAATTGCTTGATGATCGCCAAGTGCTAATTTGGGTAGTTTTTTTATTTTTATTAAAAAAGGTATCTGAAACAAAAGCTGTGTAATGCCACCAAAAAATACCCCCCATGCCAGTGCCATAATGGGGGTGTCCATGTGTTTAGATAAATATATAGCACTCAAAATCATAGAAATATTGAGTAAAACTGGTGTAAATGCAGGCACTGCAAACTGATCATAAGTATTTAAAATAGCACCAGAAAAAGCTGTTAAAGAGATGAATAACAAATAAGGAAGGGTAATTCTTAACATATCTGATGCCAGGTTAAATTGCATTGGGTCGGGTGAAAAGTAAAAACCCCAAGCGAACATAAAAATGATGACGGGTGCAATAACAACTGTAATGAGTGTAATCAGAATTAACACAAAAAGAAATTTTGTACCAATGTGGTTAATAATATTTTGAACCTCGGCCTGTGTATTGTTGGTTTTAGCTTCGGCTAAAATAGGTACAAAAGCTTGTGAAAAAGCACCTTCGCCAAATAGACGTCTAAAAAAATTGGGGATTCTAAAAGCGATTAAAAAGGCATCAGTTAGACCGTTGGCACCAAAATATCGGGCAATAAAATAATCACGCACCAAGCCTAGTATGCGTGAAAGAAAAGTCATGGCAGCGATAATACTGTTGGACTTTAAAAAAGACTTATCCAAAAAGCATCTCTAAAATATTATTCTTCAGTTGGGCCACGCATAATACCAACCTTAGAACTACGAATGCATTTAACAAATTGTACCACTTCTGGATGGTCAGATTCTGATTGTTCTAATTCTTTAAGAGATTGGTCTAATAAGCCAGATTCACGATAAACAACCTTAAAGGCACGTTTAATGGCTGCAATCGCATTAGGGCTAAAACCTCGTCGTCTCATGCCTTCGACGTTAATACTTCTAACCCGAGTTTGCACACCAGAGGCGACCATATAAGCAGGAATGTCTTTGTTGATTTGGCAACCCATACCAACATAGGTATGCATGCCAATCATACAAAATTGTTTAACCAAGGTGAAGCCACCCAAAATTGCCCAATCATGGATTCTAACATGACCTGCAAGAGAGGCATTATTGGACATAATAATGTGATCACCTACCTGACAATCATGGGCAATATGAACATAAGCCATTAACATATTATTAGAGCCCACTCGAGTGATGGAATTTTCTTTTTCGGTGCCACGGTTAATGGTGCAAAATTCACGAATGAGATTGTCGTTGCCAATAATTAAACTAGACTCTTGACCTTCTACATAAGTAATATCTTGTGGATCTCCACCTATTGAGGCGAAAGAATAAATATGGTTATTCTTTCCAATTTTAGTTGGGCCTTGAATAACAACGTGCACCTCAACAATTGTGCCAGAATCAATTTCTACATTAGCACCAATAATGACATAAGCACATATTTCAGTATTTTTATGAATTTTTGCACTAGGATCTATAATTGCACTAGGATCTATAGCCACCTTACACTCCTTAATTTTTTTAATTAACCTGCTGTTCTTTGAGTGCACATTAGTTCAGCACTCGTAATAATTTGATTATCTACAGTTGCTTTGCATTTAAACTTCCAAATACCACGTTTAATTGTTATGACCTCTACCTCTAAACGTAACTGATCTCCAGGTTCAACCATGCGTTTAAATCTGACTTTATCAATACCAACAAGCATATATATTTGTCCATCAATTGGCTTACCTGCCTCAGATTTAAAGGCCAAAATTCCTGTTGCTTGGGCTAAGGCTTCAACAATCATAACGCCAGGCATAATTGGTTGTTCAGGGAAGTGCCCAGTAAATTGAGGCTCATTAAAGGTAACATTTTTTAATGCCACAATTGATTTTCCAATTTCTAGCTCTAGTACTCTATCAATGAGTAAAAAAGGATAACGATGGGGTAGATAGTTTTTGACGTCTTGAATGCTCATTTCCATGTTATTTTCCCTTTAATTCTTTAAGTTTAATATTTAAATAATGAGCGATTTTATCAAGATTTAACAGCCATACTTGTATTTTCTTCCATTTTTGATGCTTATTAATAGAGGTGAAACCTGTGTAATGTCCTTGCTCAGATAGATTTTTATCAACAGTGCTAGCACCTGTCACAATAATATCATCTACTAAACTAATGTGGCTGGCAATAGTTGCACCACCACCTATCATACATCTTTTTCCTATCGTGCAGCTACCACCAATGGTCACTGTAGCAGCAATGGCAGAGTCTTGACCAATAATAACGTTATGTGCAATATGTACTAAGTTGTCAATTTGCACACCATTGTGAATTTGAGTGTCTTCAATCGTGCCTCGGTCAATGGTTGTATTGGCACCAATGCTCACATTGCTGCCAATAATAACATAACCAAGATGTGCAATACTATACCAGTGTTTTTGTTGATCTTGAGCATTACCAAATCCTTCTGAACCAATCACTACGCCAGGGGATATAACAACATTGTTACCAATTGAACAGCCTTGTAAAATACTTACATTTGGCTGAATCAAAGTGTAATTACCGATAATAACATCATCTTCAATGACAACATTTGGAGCAATGGTGCAGTGATTCCCAATGACAACATTTTTACCGATAATGCAGTTTGGTGCTATTTTTGCATAATTGATTTTGGCACTTGAATGAGTACCTTGACAATGCACAGTTTGTTTTTTAAATAAGTGTGTGGCTTTTGCAAATGCTAAGTAGACATTATCAACCACTAAAGCATTAGTAGGACAGTTCTTTAACAAATTATTATTAAGAATAACAACACCAGCTTTAGAGTTTATTAACATTTGTTTGTATTTATTACCGTTGATGTAGGTTAGTTGCGTTTGATTGGCAGATAAACTTGTAGCAATACCTGTAATTTCAATATTGGCGTCACCCACGAGTTTGGCGTTAATAGTTTTAGCAATTTCCCCCAATGTGTACATTATTTTATTTAGATTAAATCAAAATACAATTATACGTTTGATTTAGAAACTAGTGCCTAATGTGAAGTCAAACGTTTTGATTTTGTCGCCTGATTTTTTAATTAAAGGCTTGGCAGCATAAAAGCCTAATGGTCCAATAGGTGTTAGCCAAGAAAATGCAACACCTATTGAAAGACGTAATTCATACAAGTCAAAACCAGAGGCTTTTTCACTAATCGACCCTAAATCAACAAAGGCGCTAATACGCATGTTTTTATTATCATCTATAAATTTTATTGGCGAGATGACTGAGGCGCTAGTCAGAAAAGAAAGTTCACCACCTTTGACTTTATCACTACCTATGTATTTTATTCCTAAGGAGTTAAAGTCAAACCCACGCACTGATGAAGAACCACCACCATAGTAACGTTTAAAGAAAGGGAGCTCTTTATCATCATAACCCTGAGCAAAGCCTAGATTACCTTTAAAGGAGAGAATTAAATCATTTTTCAATGGATAATAACTTTTATGAGAAGCATCTAACTTATAATAACGAAAATCTGCCACAGGTAAGGCCAGACTAAAATTTAAACTATTTTTTTGTCCTTTGGTTGGAAAATTAAAGTCATTTAGTGTATTGTTGCTCCAATTCAAGCCCAATTTCAGTTCAGTTTCATCTTCACTGGCACATTGTATTGGTTCATGATCATCAGAAAGGGTTGTTCCACAGTTAATATCACGCTTTGAAGCTCTTAAGTCAGCACCAATTCTTATTTTTTTTGTTATTGGTACACTATAGCCTAAACTAAAGCCATTTTCATCAATCTTATATTCATCCAACTTTAGTTCAGATGCGTCTAATTTTTTTGAAAATACGCCGTAACTAATACTGTGTCTATCTTGAGTAAAATATGGATCAGAAAAATAAAAACTAATATCTCTTGCTGCTTTAGAATTAGATAAAGAAAGGTTTAGTGTATTACCTGTACCTAAAAAATTTCTTTCTTGTACACCTAAGTTGAGCGATGCACCTGTACTATTGGAGTGTGACAAGCCAATTGAAAAAATGCCGGTTTGTATTTCTTCAACACTAAAATGTAAGTTAATTTTATCTTTAAAGCCTTCAAGTTTTGAAACTTGCATTTTTACATCGGAGAAAAAACCTAAGCGTTTTATTTTTTCGATAGATTCATTAAGTTCAGTATTAGAGTATAAGCTGCCCTCATGAATGTTAATTTCACGACGAATAACTTCATCTTGAGTACGAGTATTGCCAACAATAGTGATACGGTTAATGTAAACTTTTTTATTGGGCGCTATGTCAATGCTTAAATTAATCGTATGTGCACTTGTGTTTTCTAATGTTGCAACTTTGACATCAGAAAAAGCATAGCCTTGATTGGAGAATATGTCGTTAATGGCTTGCAAACTTTGCATCATTTTTTTGCGTTCAAACACATCACCTTTTTTAAAACTCAATAATTTTCTAAGATATTCAATAGAATTATTAAGTAAGTCTCCTGTAAATTGAATGGTGCCAATTTTGTATTCAATGCCTTCACTAATCTGAAGGTTAATACTAATACTTTGCTTGTCTTCTGATAAATCTGTTTTGACTTCATTAATTTTAAAATCAAGGTAGCCAGCGTTAATATAGAATGATTTCATAGATTCAATGCCAGCATCTAATGCCACTTTAGAGTAATGGTCTTTTTCGGTGAAATAATTGATAACAAAAAAGTCAGCCTGTCCAATTTCAAATAAATTTAATAACTCGTTTTCATCAAAAATATGATTGCCAGTAATTTTCATTGAGCTAATTTTTGCTACTTTACCTTCACTAATATTAAGCTCAATACCCACTCTATTTTGTGTATCAATCTTAATAGTTTTGGCGATAATAACGTCATAATAACCTTTTGATGTGTATACAGCTTTTAGTTGGGTAATTAATTTATCAAGTTGTCTTTTATTGAAAATTTTACCTTGAGAAAGTCCCCTGGTTTTCAAAATTTGATTTAATGACTTTTCTTGAATTACTTTATTTGAATAATTAATCACCTCAATATATTTAATATGCGGGTTTTCTGTTAACTTAATTTTCAAAATTTGAGTCTCTTGAGAAACCTCAATGTCTTTAAAAAAATTAGTTTTATACAGAGCTCGAATAATTTGTCTTGATACTTGATTGTTATAATTATCACCTTTCTCAATTGGAAGATAGCTTAAAACTGTACCCCTAGAAATAACATTAAGGCCTAGTATTTCAATATTTTTAATAGGTGCTGCTAACGTAACTGAACAAGCTAAAATGTTTGCTACTAAGATAAATAAGGTGATAATTTTTTTCATAAATTATAATAAACGTGACAAATCATTATACAGAGCAACAACCGTTAGTGATATAACAATAAATAAGCCAAATTTTGTTAAAACTTGTTGAAATGATTGGCTAATAGCTGAGCCTTTAATAAGCTCTATTAAGTAGAAAAACAAATGTCCACCATCTAATAATGGAATGGGTAATAAATTAAGCAGACCTAGACCAATACTGATAAGTGCCAAGAAAGATAAAAATGATGTAAAGCCAACTTGAGCACTTTTTCCGGCATAGTTAGCAATACTAATAGGACCACTAATTTGATTAAGCGATGTGTCACCCATAATCATCTTTTTAATCATTTTTAAGTTAAGCAGAGTGAGTTGATAGACCTTCTCATTAGCTGCTATAAAAGCGTCAAATGTATTTTTTTTAACTAGCACAAGCCATTTATTTAAGTAACCAGTAGGCACCAAAACTCTAACACCTGCTTTGGCTAAACCGTTCTCAATTTTTGGTGTCAGTATCGTATTTAAAATATTACCATTGCGTTTAATTTGCAAATTAATTTCTTTATTTGAGCTATTTTGAATGACATTAACAAAATCATACCATGAGTTGATATAAACATGGTTTGCACTTAAAATTTTATCATTTGTTTGTAAGCCTGCTATTGAAGCAGGCGAATTAGGCACAACTTGGTCAATAATAGCCTCAAGTTTAGGCATGGCAAATTTAAACCCTAAGTAGCGATCAACACCTTGTTCTGGATTAGATAAAAAATCACCAGATAAGTTAAATTCTAATTTTTTAAGATTTGAAGCGCCGGAAATAACATCAACATAAAGATGATTCTCATCCAGTGACTGAATAAAATTAATTGAAAATTCACTAATAGTTGGTGTTAAAACGCCATTAATACTCAGTAGTTGATCGCCTATTTTAATGCCTGATTGCTGGGCAATACTAGGACTTTCAAGTGTACCCACAATAGGCTTAACGCCATTAACACCGATAACAAAAACAACAGTATAGAGGATAACAGCTAAAAGAAAATTAGCAATCGGTCCAGCTGCAACAATCATGATACGTTTATAAACGCTTTGCTGATTAAAAGCACGGTGTTTTTCTGACGCTTCAACTAGTGTCTCATTTTCATCAAGCATTTTAACAAAACCACCTAAAGGGAGCACACACAGTGTGTATTGCGTTTCGCCATACTTAAATGATTTTAAAATCTTGCCAAACCCAATAGAAAAACGCAACACTTTGACGTTAAGTTTTTTAGCAACTAAAAAATGACCCAATTCATGAACAGTTACCAAAATACCAATGGTAATTAAGAAAAACCCTAGGGATGAAATAAAAGCCATTAGGGTTTATAATTGTGGGTAAGTGTGTCCAGCATCTTTGAGTCTTTGTAAATATTTATGCCAAAGTTTGTCATGATTCAAAGCAAGTTTATGCAAGTGTGACCAGGAATAAATACCACTATCATGATTATCGCTAAAAAATAAAATAACGGCATAATTACCTGTTGGCTGAATACGTAGAATAGTTACGTTTTTTTTATTAAGTTGCAAAATTTCTTGCCCCTTGCCATGGCCAACTACTTCAGCTGAGGGTGAATAAACTCTCAAATATTCAGCACTAAGTGGATAATCAATCTTGTCAAAGGTGATGGTTAATAAGGTTTTTACTTTGTTTAAATTAATATTAGTTGGTGTTTGCATTGGCTGCCTTTACATGAAAATTAAGCAGTATTTTATCAGAACTCAATTATTCTTAACCTTGAGAGTTATAAGTGGATAATACATAATATGCTGATTAATTTTGTAAAAATGCATGGACTTGGTAACGACTTTATGATGGTTGACAACCTTGCTGGTGATATTACTTTTAATGCTGAACAAATAGCAAATTTAGCCAATCGACATTTAGGCATTGGCTTTGATCAACTATTGTTGGTTGAAACTAGCAACACAAAAAATGTTGATTTTCGTTATGTTATCTATAATGCTGACGGTTTAGAGGTGGAACAATGTGGCAATGGTGCACGTTGTTTTGCGTTTTTTGTTAGTAAAAAAGGTTTAAGTAACAACAATCCAATTGTTGTAGAAACTCGTTCTGGTATTATTAATTTGTACTTGAATGATGACAATACAGTGCGTGTTGACATGGGGAAACCAAGTTTTAATCCAGCTGATATCCTACTCCTAGTTCCCCAACAAAGCACGTATTATCAAATTGAAGGGTTTGATTTAGGTGCTGTCTCAATTGGCAACCCTCATTGTGTCATGTTGGTTGAAGATGTTAATACAGTTGATGTTAGTAGTATTGCACTCAGAATTCAACAAAGTGAATTGCTACCCAATCAGGCTAATATTGGTTTTATGCAAATTCTGAATACTCATGAAATTAACTTACGTGTTTATGAACGTGGTTCTGGTGAAACTTTAGCTTGTGGCTCTGGCGCCTGTGCAGCGGTGGTTTATGGTGTTGAACAAGGCTTATTAAAAGAAAATGTGGTTGCTCACTTAAATGGTGGCGATACTTTGATTGAATACATACAAGGTGGACATGTATTTTTATCAGGTCCTGTACAATTTGTATTTGAAGGTAAGGTAGAAATTTAACAACTGATAGAAAAGACTTTCCTGTCCTTTAGTCTGATAGCGCTTAATCGTCCGTGCCAAATACAGCCATGATCCATAGGATAAATATGTGTTTGATTAACGTCTGACAAACTAGACCAATGACCAAAGAATATATCGATATTTTTTAACAATCGATTTTTGTGTATAAACCAAGCTTTAAAACCTTTTGGTGGATGTGTATAATTCATTTTATGACTAAATTCTAATTCACCATTTGCTTTGCAAAAGCGTAGTCGCATTAGAGCATTAATAGTATATCGACATTGTTCCAGTTCGGTTAAATCTTTAGACCAAATATTAGGTTTGTTGCCATATATTTTATCTAAAAACTGTGAAATGTTAGTGCTTTGAAGATGTTTTTGCACTTGCTTAGATTGTTGAAGAAGCCTATCAATATCCCAATTTGGTGGTACGCCAGCATGAATCATAAGGACATTTTTGTATTTAATTACTAAAGGTTGGTTATGCAGAAAATCTAGCAATGAATCTGCATCATTGGCATTGATAATGTCCATAAATGTGTCTTTCTCATTGGGCTTTTTGCTGCCCAGTGAGCAGGCCAATAAATAAAAATCATGGTTACCTAACACCATTGAAGCATTGTTTTTTAAATCTTTAATAAAACGCAATGTTGCTAGAGATTTTTTACCTCTATTAACTACATCGCCTAAAAAAAATAGTCGGTCTTTATCGCTTGAGAATTTAATTGTTTTTAACAAGGCTTGTAAAGCGTCAAAACAACCTTGAATATCGCCAATTAAATAATCTGACATTAATGTAGCGTATAAGGTTTGCTGAGCACAAATTCAGGAATTTGCACATTAAAACGCTCGCCATAGTCATCAACCATACCATAAGAGCCTTTCATGGAACCAGTTAAGGTTTTGATAATAGCACCTGAGGCGTACTGAAAAGATTCTCCTGACGCCAAATGAGGCTGTTGACCAATCACACCTTCGCCAATAACATCTTCAATATATCCAGTTTCATCTTGAATACGCCAATGACGTGTTAAAAGTTGCACGCCAACATTGCCCTTGTTAATAATTGTAATGGTGTAAGCATAGGAGTACTGACTTGCATAAACATCAGACTGATGCTCCAAATAAGTCACTTTAACCTCTATTTCAATGTTGTTTTTCATAGTCTTTTGTTAAGGTAATAAAATTATCAATTGTTAACATTTCGGCACGTTGAGATAAGTCAATATTAGTTTGCTTTTGAGTTAGTATTGATTTTAAGCAATTCTTAAGCGTTTTTCTGCGTTGTGAAAATGCTAATTTTACAACTTTTTCAAGTATTTTAATGTCTTTAGTTTTTGGCTGTGTTAAGGGTTTTAAATGCACAACGGCAGATTCTACTCTTGGTGCAGGATTGAATGATTCTGGTGGTACAATAAAAATCATCTGAACATCAAAAAACGCCTGCATCATGACACTTAAACGTCCATATATTTTAGAGCCATTATTTGCTGCTATCCTTTCTACAACTTCTTTTTGCAGCATAAAGGTCATGTCTTTTATTTTGTTTAAATTTTTAAGTAAATAAAAAAGAACATGAGAGGAAATATTATAAGGTAAATTTCCAATCACCCTGATTGGTATGGGTACGACGTTTAAGTCAAATTTAAGCACATCGCCCTGATGAACGATTAAATTAGAATGTTTAAGTGATTCTAAAATTGAAATTAAATTTCGATCAATTTCAATGACGTTTAATTGGTCTACATAATCTAATAAAGGTAGTGTTATGGCGCCTTGTCCAGGACCGATTTCTAATAAATTATCATCACGTTTTGGGGCGATGGTGGCAATAATACGATCAATAATTCTATGATCAACAAGGAAGTTTTGTCCAAAACGCTTACAGGCTTTATGCATAAGACGATGCCACTTGTGAAAGTTGGCGTTTTTTACGATTGGCTATTAGTATTTGTGCATAATTCAGCGCAGTATTCAAACTACCAA